>CANGIC010000017.1 GCA_947453795.1 Flavobacteriales bacterium | reverse complement strand
TGTTTAAGCAATTCGGAAACGCCATCGATAAAATTGTTGACCGCGTTTCGATTTCAACACATCCCGAGGACAAAGACATCAGTCAATTTGTGCAATTCGAAACGGCGCTGTCCTCTGGAGGAAACGAATACTTACCGGAAATTCTAAATGCCATACGCAAGGGTGTTATGATCCGCTTCGAATACACCAGCTTTATTTCAGGTCAATCCAAGCTGCGCTGTGTATCACCGCTTTTACTCAAAGAATACCGCAACCGTTGGTACTTGATTTCTTATGACCAGGAAAAAAGTGATATCATTACCTATGGACTTGACCGAATGACGGAGTTGTCCTTGACAGAAGAAAAAAGTACAGTTCCTGTGCATTTCGACGCTGCTGCCTATTTTCGTTATGCCTACGGAATTACGGCAAACAACAAAACGATTCCTGAAACAATCCTTTTTTCAGCACAAAATGTGGCGGCGAAATACATCGAAACGCAACCTTTTCATCATACGCAGCGGGTTTTAGACCGAGGGACAACTCAAACAACTTTTGAAGTTACCCTGCTGCCCTCAGAAGAATTGATTCGAAACATCCTCTCGTATGCTGGAGAAATTGAAGTGATGCAACCACTAAGTTTGCGTGAGGAAATTATCCGACGACTTCGTGGAATGAATACCATTTATTCGCTTTCCTAAAGGCATCGCTACACTGAATAGTCAAGCCATACACTTTTAGAAATCGCTATCTTTGTAAAAACAATGAGCAATGGAAATTTTAATCAACCAGAACAACGGTGTATGTGAACTTCGGTTGAACCGCCCGAATGTTTTTAATTCCTTTAACCAAGCAATGGCCTTGCAACTTCAGCAGGCACTTGACGCCTGTGAACTTGACGATGCCGTGCGCGCTATTGTGATCACGGGAGAAGGAAAAGCCTTTTGCGCTGGACAAGATTTGGCAGAGGCCATGGATCCAGATGGACCCGAGTTACAATCCATTGTGCGTGACCATTACAATCCGATCATCGAGCGCATTCGTGCCATTGAAAAGCCAATCATCGCTGCTGTTAATGGCGTAGCAGCTGGTGCTGGTGCCAACATCGCTTTGGCCTGTGACATTGCCATTGCCAAGAAAAGCGCTTCATTCATTCAAGCATTTTCTAAAATTGGGTTGATTCCTGACTCGGGTGGAACATTCTTTCTGCCCCGTATTATCGGGATGCAAAAAGCCATGGCATTGATGATGACTGGTGATAAAGTTTCTGCAGATCAAGCGGTTGAATTGAATATGATCTACAAATCCGTCGATGACGATGACTTTGAAGCTGAAGTCAAACAATTCGCGGAAACACTTGCAAAAATGCCCACGCGTGGGCTTGGCTTGACGAAAAAAGCCATCAATGCGAGTTATACCAACACCTTGACCGAACAACTTGCTTTAGAAGAAACACTTCAAACAGAGGCCGGTGAGACATACGATTTCCGAGAGGGAGTGAATGCTTTCTTGGAGAAGAGAAAACCTGAATTCAAAGGACATTAATTTAATACACCATTCGACTATGAAAATTGGAGTCTTAGGCGCAGGCACGATGGGTGCCGGAATTGCACAGGTAGCTGCTCAAAATGGACATTCCGTTGTTTTGGTAGATGTGAACCAAACGGTGCTTGATTTGGCTAAAAATGGCCATGTTAAAATGATCCATCGATTGGTCGAAAAGGGAAGTCTAACCAATGCAGAATGCGACCAAATTCTGGGTGCATTTCATTACGCTACGTCAATGTCGGACTTGAAAGACTGCGGCTTAGTGATTGAAGCCATAATTGAGGATTTAACCGTTAAACATTCGGTATTTGTTCAAATGGAGAGCATTGTTGACTCCACATGCATATTGGCAAGCAACACCTCTTCTCTTTCTATCGCTTCTATTGGTTCTGCGCTGAAGAAAGCTGACCGCATGATTGGGATTCACTTCTTTAATCCCGCACCTCTGATGCCATTGGTTGAAATTATTCCTGCTGTTCAGACATCCGCTGAAACAGTTGAGCTAGTTACTCATTTAATTTCCTCTTGGAAAAAGACCGCGGTGGTATGCAAAGACACCCCAGGATTTATCGTGAATCGCGTGGCTCGTCCTTTTTATGGAGAGGCATTGCGCATTTATGAAGAAGGAATCGCAGACTTTGCTACCATTGATTGGGCCATGACCTCCATTGGTGGGTTTAAAATGGGGCCATTCACCTTGATGGATTACATTGGCAATGATGTCAATTACGCTGTGACAGAGTCCGTGTTTCAATCCTTCTATTTCGACCCTAGATTCAAGCCGTCGTTCACCCAAAAGCGCCACAAGGAAGCGGGGTATTTCGGGCGAAAAACAGGACGCGGCTATTATGACTATTCAGAAGGGGCCATTTTACCATCGCCATGTGAAGACCAAGAATTGGGAAAATACATCTTTGAACGCATCCTTGTGATGTTAATCAATGAAGCTACTGATGCTGTGTTTATGCAGGTAACAGATGCGGAAGGGGTTGATCTAGCAATGACCAAAGGCGTCAATTATCCAAAAGGATTGTTGCGTTGGGCCGATGAAATTGGTTTGGATGTGGTCCTGTTGAAAATTGAAGATCTGTTTTCTGAATACGGTGAAGATCGCTACAGGCCAAATCCACTTCTTCGAAAACTTGCACGCGCGAACGAAAAGTTTCACGCATAAAAAAAGTCCGCAAGAAGCGGACTTTTCCATTTTATGTAACGCATTATAAGTATCTAAATTTCTTTCCCGGATAAACGGCTGCATCTCCCAATTCTTCCTCGATACGCAAGAGTTGGTTGTATTTCGCCATGCGGTCACTTCGTGAAGCAGAACCCGTTTTAATTTGACCACAATTCATCGCTACAGCAAGGTCAGCAATAGTGCTGTCTTCTGTTTCTCCACTGCGGTGACTCATTACCGAAGTAAACCCATTTCGCGTCGCCATTTGAACTGCTTCGATGGTTTCTGTCAATGATCCAATTTGGTTTACTTTCACGAGAATAGAATTCGCGATTCCCTCCTCGATACCACGAGACAAACGTTTTGTATTGGTCACAAACAAATCATCACCTACCAATTGAACCTTTGCACCAAGTTCTTCTGTCACTTGCTTCCATCCTGCCCAATCGTCTTCCGCCAATCCATCCTCGATCGATACAATCGGGTATTTTTTACACCAATCTGCCCAGAATCCAACCATCTCTGAAGAACTCATTTGATCACCTGTAGAATGGAAGACATACTTACCCGTTTCGGTATTGTAGAATTCTGACGACGCTGCATCGAGTGCAATGTACATGTCTTCGCCTGGGGTAAATCCTGCTTTCTCCACCGCTTCGATCACCACTTGAATGGCTTCTTCATTCGACCCTAGGTTAGGTGCAAAACCTCCTTCATCTCCCACATTGGTAGACATTCCACGAGATTTTAACACCCCTTTCAATTCATGAAAAACTTCCGTTCCCCAACGCAATCCTTCCGAAAATGAAGATGCGCCAAAAGGCATCACCATAAATTCCTGAATGTCAATTAGGTTGTCCGCATGAGATCCCCCGTTGAGGATATTCATCATGGGCACGGGCATGGTTACCGCACCTACTCCGCCAATATAGCGGTACAAGCTCAATCCAGATTCCTGTGCGGCTGCTTTTGCCACCGCCAAAGACGTTCCTAGAATCGCATTTGCACCTAGGTGTGATTTATTCTCCGTACCATCCAAGCGCAACATGACCGTGTCTATGGCTTTCTGGTCGAAGATATCCATGCCATGAAGTGCCTCATTAATCAATGTGTTTACATTGTTTACCGCTTTAAGCACCCCTTTTCCAAGATACTTCGATTTATCTCCATCGCGCAATTCCACTGCTTCGTGCACACCGGTTGATGCTCCCGAAGGAACTGCGGCACGTCCAACTACACCATTTGCCGTTACGACATCCACTTCAACGGTTGGGTTTCCTCTCGAATCTAAAATTTGACGTCCGGTAACTTTTACGATATAACTCATGATTTCATTTCTTTCATATTGTCGATAAACTGATCAAACAGGTACCTAGAATCGTGTGGGCCTGCTGATGCTTCTGGGTGATACTGTACAGAGAAAACTGGTCGATTTACCAATTCGATTCCTGCGATGGTATCGTCATTCAAATGGCGGTGTGTAACGCGAACCGCTGGGTTTGCAGAAACACTATCTTTTGAGATGACAAATCCATGATTTTGCGAAGTGATTTCCCCTTTACCTGTTTTCAGGTTCAAAATGGGGTGATTGATTCCGCGGTGGCCATTGAACATTTTTTCTGTTTTCAATCCTTGACTCAATCCTAATATTTGATGTCCTAAACAAATACCAAATACTGGTTTCCCTGAATCGACCAAAGACTTTACAAGTTCGATCGACGAAGGCATTGCCGAAGGATCTCCAGGCCCATTGGAAAGCATGTATCCATCTGGGTTAAAGGCGTCCATTTCTGCTTTTGTCGCATTCAATGGGAACACGCGCACATGGCAACCGCGTTCCACCAAACAGCGAACGATATTTTTCTTAACCCCGAAATCAATCAGCGACACCTTGAACGCTGGGTTTTCAGGACTCACCTCATACGCTTCAGTTGTTGCCACTTTGGAGGAAAGTTCAAGTCCATCCATAGAAGGAGTTTCTTTCAGCATCGCTTTCAGCTGGTCAATGTCCAGAATTTCCGATGAAATAATGGCATTCATCGCCCCTTTGCTGCGAATATGTCTCACCAGTGAACGTGTGTCGATATCAGAGATTCCTACGGTGCCATTTTTAACCATGAGTTCCTCCAAGGAACCTTCAGCCGACGGACGAGAGAAACCGTCTGAAAACTTTTTGGTTACAAGCCCAGAAATTTTCATTCCATCCGATTCAATTTCTTCCGCATGAACCCCATAATTTCCAATATGTGCCGTTGTCATTATTAACAATTGCCCAAAATAAGAAGGGTCCGTGAACACTTCCTGATACCCAGTCATGCCTGTATTGAATGCAATTTCGCCAGATGTTGTTCCCGTATGACCTATTGCGACACCTTTATAAACGGTGCCATCTGCCAAAACGAGGACGGCTGATTTTTTTTCCTCCATCGGATTATTTTTGGCAAAGTTAGGGTTTCGTTTTGTACGAATAATCAATGTTAATAAAAAAGGGGAGCAAAAAGCTCCCCTTCCTATCTCGAGTAAGAAATATTAGTTCTCTTCAGGTGCTTCATCTTTCGATGGTGCATCTGCTTCAGGTTCATCAGAAGATGTTTCTTCAGCAGCCGGAGCTTCTTCAGTTGCTGGTGCTTCTTCAGCAGCTGGAGTCTCCTCAACAACTTCCGCTTCTGCAACAACCTCTGCTTCTTCAACCACTTCCGCTTCAACAGCAGGAGTTGTTTCTTCAGCAGCCGTATCAACAGCTTCAACCACTGTTGCATCACCCTCTTCTTTTTTACCACCACGACGTGAACGACGTGTTGTTTTCTTCGCTTTTTCGTTTGTATAGATTTCATTGAAATCCACCAATTCGATCATACACATTTCTGCGTTGTCACCCAAACGGTATCCTGTGCGGATGATGCGCGTGTATCCACCTTCGCGTTCAGCGATACGTGGAGCTACTTCTCTAAATAGTTCAGTAACCACTTCCTTATTTTGAAGGTAGCTAAATACTGTTCTTCTTGAGTGTGTAGAGTCTGTCTTACTTTTCGTCATCAGTGGCTCAACATACCCTCTTAGCGCTTTTGCTTTTGCTAAAGTTGTGTTGATGCGTTTATGCTGAATGAGCGAACAAGCCATGTTAGATAGCATCGCTTTTCTGTGCGCTGACTTTCTACCTAAATGATTGAGTTTATTACCGTGTCTCATTTCAAAATTTTAATCGATTGTTAATCTTTGTCAAGTTTGTATTTCGCAACATTCATTCCGAAAGAAAGTCCCTTATTGTCTACTAAGTCTTCCAATTCAGTAAGTGATTTCTTACCGAAGTTACGGAACTTCAACAAGTCGTTCTTGTTGTATGAAACGAGGTCTCCTAGTGTTTCCACATCGGCTGCTTTAAGGCAGTTCAATGCGCGCACTGAAAGGTCCATATCAACAAGTTTAGTCTTAAGAAGTTGACGCATGTGCAATGAAGTCTCATCGAACTCTTCTGTTTCAGCTTTCACTTCACTATCTAGTGTAATGCGCTCATCGGAGAAAAGCATAAAGTGATGAATCAAAATTTTAGCGGCTTCCTTCAACGCATCTTTCGGGTGAATAGAACCATCTGTTGTGATGTCAAAAACCAGTTTTTCGTAATCTGTTTTTTGTTCTACGCGGTAGTTTTCAATCGTGTATTTCACATTTTTAATTGGTGTGAAAATCGAATCGATTGCCACCGTACCGAAAGCAGCATTGGTTTGTTTATTTTCTTCAGCTGGAACATATCCACGACCTTTCACGATCGTCAATTCCATTTCAAGTTTTACAGATGGTTCCATGTTGCAGATCACCAATTCTGAGTTTAGCACTTGAAATCCTGAAGTAAATTTACCCAAGTCACCAGCAGTCAATTTATTTTGACCTGTAACAGAGATAACAACAGTTTCGTTGTCAGTTCCTTCGATTTGTTGTTTGAAACGCACTTGTTTCAAGTTCAAGATAATCTCAGTAACATCTTCTACTACTCCTTTGATTGTTGTGAACTCATGGTCTGCACCTTCAATTTTAATTGATGAGATTGCAAATCCTTCTAGAGAAGACAACAAGATTCTTCTTAGGGAGTTACCAACGGTAATACCGTAACCTGGTTCCAAGGGACGGAATTCAAATTGTCCATGACGTTCGTCGGACTGAATCATAATCACCTTGTCAGGCTTTTGGAAATCTAATATAGCCATGTCAGTTCTTTAAAAATTATTTAGAATACAATTCGACGATCAACTGTTCTCTGATGTTTTCAGGGATCATTTCGCGTGATGGTGTGCTGAGCACTTTACCTGACATATCAGATGAATTCCAATCCAACCAGTCAAATTTCTTGCTATTTGAAGAAAGCGCAGTAGTAATTGCTTCCAAGCTTTTCGATTTTTCACGAACACCAATAACGTCCCCAATTTTCAATGAGTACGAAGGGATGTTTACCACATCTCCATTTACTGTAATGTGTTTGTGAGAAACGAGCTGACGCGCAGAGCGACGGCTTGGCGCAATACCCAAGCGGAATACTGTGTTGTCAAGGCGTGCTTCACACAACTGCAACAAGTTCTCCCCTGTAATTCCTTTCATGCTTGATGCACGATCAAAAAGATTAGAGAACTGACGTTCTAGAATCCCGTAGGTATACTTTGCTTTTTGTTTTTCACCGAGCTGGATTGCATATTCTGATTGCTTTCCTCCTCTTCTTTTTGCCGGACCATGTTGTCCTGGGCCATACGCTCTTCTATCTAACGACTTATCCGGGCCGAAGATTGGCTCACGGAAACGACGCGCGATTTTGGATTTTGGACCTCTATATCTTGCCATACTATAAATTTATGTGAGGGGGTCATGAATTAAGGCTTTCCTTCGATGACCAGATTCCCCAGCTGTTAATAATTACTTATACTCGACGTCTTTTCGGTGGACGACAACCGTTGTGTGGGAGTGGTGTAACATCAATGATTTCGGTTACCTCAATTCCAGCGTTGTGCAATGAACGGATGGCTGATTCACGACCAGCTCCGGGACCTTTAACAAACACTTTTACTCTACGTAATCCGAAGTCATGTGCTTCTTTAGCTGCATCTTCGGCTGATACCTGTGCAGCATAAGGGGTATTCTTTTTAGACCCCTTGAAGCCCATCTTTCCCGCTGATGACCAAGAAATAACTTGACCAGCATTGTTCGTCAAAGAGATGATCACGTTGTTGAAGGTAGCTTGAATATGCGCTTCACCCATCGCGTCTACTTTGACATTCTTCTTCTTTTTCTGATTAGACTTTGCCATTATTTATTTTTATTAACTGCGAAAACGCTAATTATTTAGTTGCTTTTTTCTTGTTCGCAACTGTTTTTCTTCTACCTTTTCTCGTACGAGAATTGTTTTTAGTGCGTTGACCTCTCAATGGAAGACCTGCTCTGTGACGAATTCCGCGTTGACATCCGATATCCATCAATCGCTTGATGTTCAATTGGATCTCAGAACGCAACTGACCTTCGGTCTTTACTTCGTTCACTGAATTACGGATAGCAGCGAGCTGATCATCGTTCCATTCTTGAACTTTGATGCTTTCATCGATTCCGTTGTCTTTAAGGATTTGTTGAGCTCTACTTCTTCCGATTCCGAAGATGTATGTCAAACCAATCACACCTCTTTTGTTTTTTGGTAGATCTATACCTGCAATACGTGCCATACTTAATACTTATTACCCTTGTCTTTGTTTCAGTTTCGGATTCTTCTTGTTAATCACATAAACCCGTCCTTTTCTTTTCACGATCTTGCAATCTGCAGTTCGTTTTTTTACTGATGCTCTTACTTTCATCTCTTTACATTTTTACAGGATTCCTCCTATTTGTATCTAAAAGTTATTCTTCCTTTAGTTAAATCATACGGTGACATTTCCACTTTCACACGGTCACCAGGCAAAATCTTGATGTAAAACATCCGCATCTTGCCTGAAATATGTGCAGTAATGACATGCCCATTTTCCAATTCTACACGAAACATGGCATTCGAAAGTGCTTCGATGATTGTTCCGTCTTGTTCGATTGATGATTGCTTCGCCATGGTTAGAATCCGGATAATTCGTTATCTGTTCTTCTTCCCCTTACGCGTGTCCCCTCCATTAAACCATCCATGTGACGGTTCAATAAGTAAGACTCGATTTGCTGCAATGTATCCAATACAACCCCTACCATGATTAAAAGTGATGTTCCACCGAAGAACATGGCAAATGCATCGTTCACTCCGGCCAGTTTCGCCAGTGAAGGCAATATGGCGATGGATGCCAAGAACAAAGACCCCGGGAATGTGATACGCGACACTAAAGTATCGATATACTCCGCCGTTTCCTCACCTGGTCGAACTCCTGGTATAAATCCACCACTGCGTTTCAAATCATCCGCGATTTTTCGTGGATTGATCATAATCGCTGTGTAGAAATAGGTGAACACGATGATTAACAAGGCAAGCAAAACATTGTACGTAATGCCGTAAGGGTTACCCAATGTTCTTTCTATGAACGAGCTTCCTTTAGTAGGATCTCCTGCAAAAAGCATTACAGGGATGGTCATGATTGCTTGCGCGAAGATGATTGGCATTACACCACTAGCATTTACCTTAATCGGCAAATAGCTACGTGCGCCTTGTTCATCTACCGCTCTTGCACCAACAACTCGTTTCGCTGTGTTGAGCGGAATTTTCCGGACACCTTGAACGATGAGAATTGTTGCGAGCACTACAGCCATGAATAGAATGACTTCCAAAAGGATTTTCAATAGGTTACCTTCCGCATTTGCCTTTCCGTATTCCGCTAGGAACGCTTCAGGAAGTCGTGCAAGGATACCTACTGTAATCAACAATGAAATACCATTTCCGATACCTTTATCTGTGATTCGTTCACCGAGCCAAACAGCAAACATAGACCCTGCAATGAGGACCAATATTGCGCGTGACCACCAGAACGCATCGGCATCCATTGGCATTGCGGAAACACCTTCCCATACTTTACCTTGTACATACAACGTAACATAGCTTGGTGCTTGCAGTGCACAAATGATAATCGTCAGAACACGCGTATAATTGTTGATACGCTTTCTTCCTGATTCTCCTTCATTTTGCATTTTCTGAACAGCAGGAACTGCCATTCCGAGAAGTTGCATAATGATTGAAGCACTGATGTACGGCATGATCCCTAGGGCCATAACCGATACATTAGAAAAACCACCTCCCGAGAAGAGAGACAGTAGGTTTTCAATCATATTTCCTTCACCTGGACTTGTACGCGTCTTTTCCAAAACCGTATAATCAATACCAGGCAATACAATGAAAGAACCGATTCGATAAACGAGAATGAGTCCGAGAGTCAATAAGATTCTCTTTCTCAGCTCCTCTACCTTCCAGATGTTTTTGATATTCTGTATAAATCGCTTCATTTTAAAAAAATGTTGGCAAAGTTAATTAGATTTCTGAACAATTCCCGCCTTGACCTTCGATCATTGCTTTAGCGGAACCAGAAAACTTATGTGCAGTGATATTTACCTTTGCTGTTAATTCGCCACGACCTAAGATTTTCACCAATTCATTGCGTGAAACTAGACCATTATCGCGAAGAACATCTGGTGTAATATCTGTCAGATTTTTTCTTTCAACGAGTGATTGGATGATATCAAGGTTGATTGCTTTGTATTCAACACGGTTGATATTTTTAAATCCAAATTTTGGAACACGACGTTGAAGGGGCATCTGACCACCTTCGAAACCAATCTTTTTGCTGTAACCAGATCGTGATTTCGCTCCTTTATGCCCGCGTGTTGAGGTTCCACCATGACCAGATCCCTGACCACGTGCGATCCTTTTATCACTCTTAACAGAGCCCTCCGCAGGAGTTAAATTATGTAAGTTCATTTCAATTCGATTTTAACGTTTTACCCTACAACCTCTACGAGATGTTGTACTTTTTTCACCATTCCCAGGATCTGTGGAGTTGCCTCTTTCTCGATCACTTGATTCAATTTTCTGAATCCTAGCGCCTTGATTGTTGCTTTTTGCACAGCGGGACGTTTAATAGCGCTTCTTACTTGCTTGATTTTAATTGTAGCCATCATTCACTCTATTAACCGTTAAACACCTTATCCAATGAAATTCCGCGTTGTTTCGCAACCGCCACAGCATCTCTCATGCGAGAAAGTGCGTCGATTGTTGCTTTCACAACGTTGTGAGGGTTCGAAGAACCTTGAGACTTTGCGAGTACATTATGTACACCAACGCTTTCAAGTACTGCGCGCATCGCACCACCGGCGATTACACCTGTACCATCCGTTGCTGGTTTCAACAAAACTTCTGCACCACCGAACTTCCCTTTTTGAGCGTGAGGAACGGTACCTCTAAGGATTGGAACTTTGATTAAGTTTTTCTTCGCGTCGTCGATTCCTTTCGTAATCGCTTCCGTCACTTCTTTTGCTTTACCGAGACCATGTCCAACGATTCCATGCTCATCTCCAACCACAACGATTGCAGAGAAGCTGAACCCGCGTCCACCTTTCGTTACTTTTGTAACACGGTTTACAGCCACGAGTTTGTCTTTCAACTCTATATCCGAAGATTTTACTCTATTTACTACTTGTGCTGCCATTTCTTAAAATTTAAGTCCACCTTCTCGTGCTGAGTCGGCCAACGATTTAACTCTACCGTGGTACAAATACCCATTGCGATCAAACACAACGGTCTCGATTCCCGCTTTTAATGCTTTTTCAGCCACTTCTTTACCTACAACTGAAGCTTGGTTGCTTTTGCTTCCATTTTCTGCTGCTTTGTTTTTGTAAGAACCAGCTGATGCTAGCGTTACTCCATTCACATCATCGATCAACTGTGCGTAGATCTGTTTGTTACTGCGGAATACCGACAAGCGAGGCACTTTTGAAGTACCAGAAATTTTCTTTCTGATTCTTCGTTTAATTTTTGCTCTTCTGTTTAATTTACTGAATGCCATAACTATTAAGAATTATTTTTTACCTGCAGATTTACCAGCTTTTCTTCTGATATCTTCTCCTACGAAACGAATACCTTTTCCTTTGTACGGTTCAGGTTTACGAAGGGAACGAATTTTGGCTGCGACTTGGCCCAAGAGTTGTTTATCGAACGATTCCAACTTCACAATAGGGGCCTTACCCTTGAGGGTCTCTGCAGATACCATAATTTCTTTCGGGAGTTCTAGAATAATCGCGTGAGAGTAACCCAATGCTAACTCCAATTGCTGACCAACAGCAGTAGCACGGTAACCTACACCGATAATTTCTAACTCCTTCTTGTACCCTTCTGAAACGCCTACAACCATGTTTTGTACTAGCGCACGGTATAAACCATGCTTCGCACGATGGGTTGGGGCATCTGATTCGCGGCTGAAAGTGATTACAGTCCCTTCAATGTGCATTGTTACTCCTTCGCTAAACTCTTGAGACAATTCACCTTTAGGTCCTTTTACGGTAACTACATTACCGGTCACCTTTACATCTACACCACTCGGGATGTTAACTGGGGATTTACCTATCCTTGACATTTCAAATTTACTTAAGATTAATACACGTAGCAGAGAACTTCTCCACCTACGTTTTGTTTTCTAGCTTCTTTATCCGTAATTACACCTTTAGAAGTAGAAACGATTGCGATACCTAGACCGTTCAATACGCGTGGCATTTCTGCTGAACCGCTGTACTTTCTAAGTCCTGGACGAGAAGCTCTTTCGAGTTTCGTGATGGCCGGAACCTTTGTTGAATGGTTGTACTTCAAAGCGATCTTGATGATGCCTTGTTTGTCGTCTTCTTCAAATTTATAATTCGTGATGTACCCTTGATCAAACAAGATTTGCGTCATCGCGCGTTTTGTGTTTGAGCTGGGAATTTCTACGGTTTTCAGACCTGCCGAACTTGCGTTACGGATGCGGGTCAAAAAATCTGCAATTGGATCAGTATTCATAATTGTCTTTAATATTCGTTACCAACTTGCTTTTTTCACTCCTGGGATTTTTCCAGCAAGCGCCATTTCACGGAAAGTCACCCTTGATATTCCGAATTTACGCATGTATCCTCGCGGACGACCTGTCAATCCGCAGCGATTGTGCACACGGACTTTCGATGAGTTAGCCGGCATTTTTTGGAGTGCCATCATCGCATCCCATTTTGCTGCTTGCACTTCATCAGAAGTAGAAGTCGATTTAAGGACCTTTGTCAGCTCCTCACGCTTTTTCGCATAACGGGCGACCAACTTTTCTCTTTTGCGCTCACGCGCTTTCATTGATTCTTTAGCCATTTCCTTTATTTTTTAATGAATGGGAATCCGAATGCGTCAAGAAGTGCTTTCGCCTCTTCATCGCTTTCTGCTGACGTCACAAACGTGATATCCATTCCAAGAATGCGGTTTACCTTGTCAATATCAATTTCCGGGAAAATGATGTGTTCTTTGACACCGAGGTTGAAGTTTCCACGTCCATCAAATCCTTTTGGATTGATTCCACGGAAATCTCGTGTTCTCGGCAATGCTACAGCGAGCAAACGGTCAAGAAAATCATACATTTTATCTCCACGAAGCGTCACTTTCGTTCCAATCGGCATTCCTTTTCTCAATTTGAAATTGGAAATATCCTTTTTAGAAATCGTTGTGATTGCTTTTTGTCCGGCGATCTTTGAAAGATCTGCAACCGCACTTTCGATTAGTTTTTTGTCGGCAACGGCGTCTCCCATTCCCTGGCTCAAAACAATCTTTTGTAGTTTAGGCACACGCATAACGGTCTTGTACCCGAACTTTTCAGTCAATGTGGGTATGATTTCCGCACTGTACTTTTCCTTAAGTCTTGGTGAATAACTCATTACTTGATCTCCTCTCCTGTCTTTTTAGAATAACGAACTAATTTTCCTTTCGCATCGGGCTTACGTCCAGTGCGTGATGCTGTTCCATTGGCAACAACCATCAAGTTAGAAACATGAATTGTTCCTTCTTTCTCAATGATTCCACCTTGTGGATCTGCGGCACTTGGTTTCGCGTGCTTCTTTACGAGGTTCACACCACCTACTGTGGCGCGCGACTTTTTGCGATCGATCACAAGGACTTGTCCTTCTTGACCTTTTGATTCACCGCTAATAACCTTCACGGTGTCGCCAACTTTAATGTGTAATTTCTGTTGCATGACGTCCTTCTTTTTTAAAGTACTTCGGGAGCAAGTGAAACAATCTTCATGTAGTTATTCTCACGAAGTTCACGCGCTACTGGTCCGAAAATACGGGTTCCACGCATTTCGCCGGCCTGGTTAAGGATCACACATGCGTTATCATCGAAACGGATGTAAGAACCATCAGGGCGACGGACTTCTTTTCTTGTTCTAACTACGACAGCCTTGGCTACCGATCCTTTTTTCACGGCACCAGCGGGCATTGCGCTCTTGACAGCAACAACGATTTTGTCGCCAACCGAAGCATAGCGGCGTCTAGTTCCTCCGAGTACACGGATCACTAGCACCTCTTTTGCTCCAGAGTTGTCTGCTACTGCAAGTCTTGATTCTGTTTGTATCATTACTAAAAGTTATTTAGCTCGTTCAACAATTTCAACTAGTCTCCAGTTCTTTGATTTACTCAACGGTCGCGTTTCCATGATCTTTACAGTATCACCGATGTTACAATCGTTGTTCTCATCATGAGCTACAAACTTTGTTGTTTTCTTTACGAACTTTCCATACTTCGGGTGTTTTACCTTACGTTCTACAGCCACCACAATTGATTTCTGCATTTTATCGCTGGTAACAACCCCGATTCGTTCTTTTCTTAAATTACGCTTTTCCATTTCAAGCTAATTTCGTTTTTAAACAAGCAACTAAGCCTGTGCTTCACGTTTGGTCAATTCAGTTTTCAATCGAGCCACCGTTTTTCTTACATTACGGATTTGGATCGGATTCTCCATCGGAGCTACTCCATGTGTCAGTTTCATTTTCGTCAACTGACTAGAGAAATCTACGATTCTGCTCTTCAGGTCTTCCACTGAAAGTTTTGTGATTTCTTGCTGCTTCATTTTCGTTTATTTTCCTGGTATAACATAATCGTTGCGCACAACGAATTTGCATTTCACCGGTAACTTTTGAGCTGCCAAACGCATTGCTTCTTTTGCAATTTCGTATGGTACACCGTCCGCTTCAAACATGATGCGACCTGGTTTCACTACCGCTACCCAGTGACTTGGAGCCCCTTTACCTTTCCCCATTCGGACTTCAGCCGGCTTTGAGGTTACCGGTTTGTCTGGGAAGATTCGGATCCACACTTTTCCTTCACGCTTCATGTATCGGGTTACGGCGATACGAGAAGCTTCAATCTGGCGTGATGTGATCCATCCTGGCTCCAATGTTTTGAGACCAAAAGATCCGAAAGCAATGGTGCTACCTCTTTGGGCTTCACCTCTGTTTCTTCCTTTTTGAACTCTTCTAAATTTGGTTCTTTTTGGCTGTAACATCTTCTACAAATTTTACTGTCCTTCTTACTTTTTCTTTCTCTTTGCAGCCATAGGTTTGCGTGCTCCCGAAGGACCAGCACCTGGTTTAGCTGCAGAAGCAGACATTCCGACATTCGGCGACAAGTCACGTTTACCGTAAACTTCTCCTTTACAAATCCACACTTTGATACCAATGCGGCCGTAAGTTGTATGCGCTTCGGAAATCGCATAATCGATGTCAGCTCTGAACGTATGTAACGGAGTACGTCCATCTTTGTACATCTCTGTACGAGCCATTTCTGCTCCATTCAAACGTCCAGAAATCTTTACTTTGATTCCTTCCGCTCCCATGCGCATTGTGCTCGCAATCGCCATTTTAATTGCACGTCTGAATGAGATACGCGCCTCAAGCTGACGAGCGATCCCGTCGGCCACTAAGCGTGCATCCAACTCTGGACGCTTTACTTCGAAGATGTTGATTTGAATCTCTTTCTTCGTAAGTTTTTTCAATTCTTCTTTCAGCTTATCTACCTCTTGTCCACCTTTACCGATAATCACTCCCGGACGTGCCGTGTTGATTGTAACAGTAACCAGTTTAAGGGTACGCTCAATAATAATTTTTGAGATGCTCGCGCGTGACAATCGGGCGTTCAAATACTTACGGATTTGATCATCTTCAACGATCTTATCTTTGTAGCTGCCTTTGTCAAACCAGTTCGATTCCCATCCGAAAATGAACCCGAGTCTGTTTCCTATTGGATTTGTTTTTTGTCCCATTTCTATTCCTTATTTAGAACCATCAACAACTATGGTCACGTGATTCGATCTTTTTCTAATTCTGTGTGCACGGCCTTGTGGAGCTGCTTGAATTCTCTTCAGCATGCTTCCGCCACCCACTTCGATAGACTTCACGATCAATTTCTCTTCCTCGATGCTCTTACCTTCGTTTTTCTGTTCCCAGTTCGCGATGGCAGAACGCAACAATTTAGCGAGACTTGTTGACGCATTCTTAGCATTATGTTGCAATATGTTCAGAGCTTTATTTACTTCTACTCCCCTTACAAGATCTGCAACTAATCTCATCTTTCTTGGAGCGATCGGAGAATCATTCAGACGCGCAAATGCATTCGTCTTGTTCATCTCTTTGATCAAATCTGCTCTTTCTCTCTTTCTAGCACCCATTACTTTGCTATTTTAATTATCTTTTTTTGTCTTTTTTATTCCCACCGTGTCCACGGAAGTTACGCGTTGGAGAAAATTCTCCCAACTTGTGACCTACCATGTTTTCTGACACGAAAACTGGAATAAACTTATTGCCATTGTGTACCGCAAAAGTCAGTCCCACAAAGTCCGGCGTAATTGTAGAAGCGCGAGACCAAGTTTTGATAACTGCTTTGCTGCTAGAGGCCTGTGCATCATCCACTCGTTTCATTAGTTTGTAATGTACAAACGGTGGTTTTTTCAACGATCGACTCATATCTTATTATTTTTTTCTTCTTTCGATGATGAACTTATCTGAATATTTCTTCTTGTCACGTGTCTTGTACCCTTTCGCAGGCATACCATTACGTGAGCGTGGGTGTCCACCGGAATTACGGCCTTCACCACCACCCATTGGGTGATCGACTGGGTTCATAACCACACCACGTACACGTGGACGGCGACCCAACCAGCGTGAGCGTCCTGCTTTTCCAGAAACCACCAAGTTGTGTTCAGCGTTCGACACCGAACCGATCGTTGCGAGGCATGTCGTCAAGATCATACGCGTTTCACCTGAAGGCATTTTGATAATCGCATAGCGACCGTCACGTGCATTCAATTGTGCGTAAGTTCCTGCACCACGTGCAATAGCACCACCTTTACCTGGCTTCAATTCGATATTGTGAATCACAGTACCGAGGGGAACGTCGCTCAAGAAAAGTGCATTACCTACATTCGGCGCTGCATTTTTTCCAGATACCACTGTATCTCCCACTTTCAATCCGCTTGGAGCGATGATGTAGCGTTTTTCTCCATCTGCATAGTACAACAAAGCGATGTGCGCCGTACGATTTGGATCGTACTCGATCGACTTCACTGTAGCAGGGATTTCGTGCTTTTCGCGCTTAAAATCGATGATACGGTACCTTTGTTTGTGACCACCACCGAGATAGCGCATGGTCATACGACCATCATTGTTACGACCACCTGACTTCTTCATGCTCGCCACCAAACTCTTTTCTGGAGAGCTTGCGGTTACCTCTGAATAGTCGCTGATGACCTTGTGTCTTTGCCCTGGAGTAATAGGCTTGAATTTTTTAAGACTCATTTGTCAGCTGCTTAAAAATTAGTAAATAAATCAATCGTCTCTCCATCTGCAACCGTTACCACCGCTTTTTTCCATTGCTTGCTTGGTTGCTCAACGATACCTTTGTTTGTAAATTTAACAGAGGATTTTCCACCGCCATAATTCATTGTGCGTACTTCAGTAATACTGACTCCATACAATTTCTCGACGGCATTTTTGATCTCGATCTTGTTTGCTGAACGGTCTACAGCGAACGTGAAACGGTTACGTTTTTCAGTTGCGACTGTTGCCTTTTCAGTAATGATCGGTTTTTTGATAATTGTTCTCATCATCAATTAATTTAATATCTTTTCGATCACTTCGATTGAACTTTCAGCCAACACCACTTTTTTCGCATTCAACACATCGTATGTGTTCACAGAATCAGCGGTTACGACTTTCACACGTCCAAGGTTACGTGAAGAGAGATAAACATTGTCATTTTTTTCTCCGAGCACCATCAATACCTTCTCATTCGTAAGGTTAAGTGCTGCCAACATTGCTTTGAAATCTTTCGTTTTCGCAGCGTCAAATTTCGGATCTTCCAAAATTAGGATTGAATCATTTTTCGCTTTGTAAGAGAAGGCCGACTTACGTGCTAGACGCTTCAATTTTACATTCAGCTTGAAATGATAGTTGCGTGGTTTTGGTCCAAAAATACGACCTCCACCTACACGTGTACCAGACTTAACGCTACCTGCACGTGCGCCACCTGTTCCTTTTTGCTTTTTAATTTTTCGTGTCGATCCGGAGATTTCAGCGCGCTCTTTTGATTTGTGTGTCCCTTGACGACGGTTCGCCAAGTGTTGTTTCACATCCAAATAGATTGCGTGATCGTTTGGTTCAATTCCAAAAACTGTTTCTGAAAGCGTAACTTTCTTCGAAGTTGCTTTTCCTTTCGCGTCAAATACCTTTACTTCCATCACTTCACAATTGTTACGGTTGAACCTTTAGAACCAGGGATTGATCCTTTCACAACGATCAAATTCTTATCAGTAAGTACTTTAAGTACCACCAAGTTTTCCATTACGATGCGCTTGTTCCCCATCTGTCCCGCCATGCGCATTCCTTTGAATACACGTGCTGGGTACGAACATGCACCGATTGATCCTGGTGCACGAAGACGGTTGTGTTGACCGTGAGTTGCTTGTCCAACACCGCCGAAGCCATGTCGTCTAACCACCCCTTGGAAACCTTTACCTTTCGAAGTTCCTACTACACTAACGAATTCACCTTCCTCGAAGAGATCAACGTTGATGCTATCACCGAGATTTAAGTTATCAAAACCTTTAAATTCAACCAACTTCGATTTAGGCGAAGTGTTGGCCTTTTTAAAGTGACCTTTCAATGCGTTCGGCGTATTTTTCTCCTTGCGGTCGCCAAACCCCAATTGAACGGCATCGTAACCATCTCTGTCTTGCGTCTTCACCTGAGTGACAACGCAAGGACCAGCCTCTATCACCGTGCATGGTAATGCTTTACCCTCGGCACTGTAGATGCTAGTCATTCCGACTTTTTTACCAATAATTCCTGGCATATTTTACTTTTTATGGATTAAACTACTTTAATTTCTACGTCAACACCGCTTGGCAATTCCAAACGCATGAGCGCATCAACAGTCTTTGAAGAAGAGCTGTAGATATCGAGCAAACGCTTGTAAGCGCAAAGCTCAAACTGCTCACGTGCTTTCTTGTTCACGTGTGGTGACTTCAACACAGTGTAAATTCTTTTGTGCGTAGGCAATGGAATTGGTCCGCTTACTACTGCACCTGTTGACTTCACTGTTTTCACGATCTTCTCTGCTGACTTATCAACGAGGTTGTGATCGTATGACTTCAATTTTATTCTGATTTTCTGACTCATCTGAATTGTAATTTTTATGCTGTTACTTTACCAGTTACTTTCGCTACTACCGCATCTGCTACGTTCTTCGGTGCCTCTGCATAATGAGAGAATTCCATTGAAGAACTAGCACGACCAGAAGACATCGTACGAAGCTGTGTTACATATCCGAACATTTCAGAAAGTGGAACATCTGCTTTAACGACCTTAGATCCTGCACGGTCATCCATTCCACGAATAACACCACGACGACGGTTCAAGTCACCAACGATATCACCCATGTTTTCTTCTGGAGTAACCACTTCCATCTTCATGATTGGCTCAAGAAGGATTGGACGTGCATTTTTCAATGCTGCACGGTAAGCCATTTTCGCACACAATTCGAAAGACAATGAATCTGAATCGACTGCGTGGAATGAACCATCCAACAATTCAACTTTCATCGCTTCAATTTGGAAGCCGGCCATTACACCATTTTTCATTGATTCTTTGAATCCTTTCTCTACTGAAGGAATAAATTCACGCGGAATGTTACCACCTTTCACAGAGTTGATAAACTCAAGACCTTTTTTCTCTTCATTGTCTTGCGGAGAGATTTTCACAACGATATCGGCAAATTTACCACGACCACCTGACTGCTTTTTGTACACTTCACGGTGATCAATTGTCGCTGTAATGTTCTCACGGTAAGAAACCTGAGGCGCACCTTGATTTACTTCCACTTTAAACTCACGCTTCAAACGGTCAACGATAATCTCTAAGTGAAGCTCACCCATTCCAGAGATAATTGTTTGACCTGTCTCGTCGTCTGTATTTACGCGGAACGTAGGATCCTCTTCAGCCAATTTATTCAATCCAATACCCAATTTATCTTGATCCGCTTGAGTTTTTGGCTCAATTGCGATTCCGATAACCGGATCAGGGAAGTTCATTGACTCAAGAATAATTGGCGCATTTTCAGCACACAATGTATCTCCTGTGCGAATATCTTTAAATCCAACCAAGGCACCGATATCTCCTGCACCTAGCTCATCAATTTGATTTTGCTTGTTTGCGTGCATTTGGAAGATCCGAGAGATGCGCTCTTTGTTGTTTGTACGTGTGTTCAACACATAAGAACCTGCAGGCAATTTCCCTGAGTAGGCACGTGTAAAGCACAAACGACCAACAAATGGATCTGTAGCAATTTTGAATGCCAATCCTGCAAACGGCTCATCGTAAGATGGCTGACGCGAAATTGGTTCGTCTGTCTTCGGGTTGATTCCTGTAATGGCATCGATGTCCAATGGTGAAGGAAGGATTTCCATAACCATGTCCAACATCGCTTGTACTCCTTTGTTTTTAAACGAAGAACCACACATCATTGGAACGACTTTACCAGAGATTGTTGCTTGACGCAATGCATCAAGAATTTCTCTTTCTGTCAATGAGTTCTCGTCTTCGAAGAATTTCTCCATCAAGCTCTCATCAAATTCAGCTACTGCTTCCAACAATTCGCTACGCAATCTGCGTGCATCGTCAATAATGTCAGCAGGAATTTCAACTTCCTTAAACGTCATCCCTTGGTCAGCGTCATTCCAAACAACACCTCTCCAGTTGATCAAGTCAACAACTCCTTTGAAGTTATCTTCTTCACCAATGTTGATTTGAAGTGGCAATGCTTGGCTACCCAACATTTCTTTCACTTGCTTACATACATTCAAGAAGTCAGCACCTTGACGGTCCATTTTGTTAACAAAACCGATCCGTGGAACGTTGTAGTTGTTTGCCAAGCGCCAGTTTGTCTCAGATTGTGGCTCAACACCATCAACTGCAGAGAACAAGAATACCAAGCCATCCAATACACGCAAAGAACGATTCACCTCTACGGTAAAGTCAACGTGTCCTGGGGTATCGATAATGTTGATGTGGTATTTTGTACCACGGTAAAGCCAGCTCACTGTAGTTGCCGCTGAAGTAATGGTAATCCCACGCTCCTGCTCTTGCTCCATCCAGTCCATTGTTGCACCACCTTCGTGTACCTCACCAATTTTGTGGTTCACACCCGAGTAATACAAAATACGCTCAGTGGTAGTCGTTTTCCCTGCATCAATGTGTGCAGCGATACCAATGTTACGTGTGTATTTAAGATCTCTTGACATACTGATTAAAATCTAAAATGTGAGAACGCTTTGTTTGCCTCAGCCATTCTTAATGTATCTTCTTTTTTCTTGTAAGCAGCGCCTTCTTCTTTCGATGCAGCGATAATCTCAGCAGCAAGTTTCCCAGCCATTGTTTTCTCGTTGCGACGACGTGCGTACCCAATCAACCATTTCATTGCAAGTGATGCCTTACGATCTTCACGAACAGGTGTAGGGATTTGGAAAGTAGCTCCACCTACACGGCGGCTGCGTACCTCAACACTTGGCGTAACATTTTCCAATGCTTTTCTCCAAACGTCTAATCCTTCTTGGTCTTCTAATTTTTTATCTACGATCTCTAAAGCATCATAGAATATTTTGAACGCTAAACTCTTTTTCCCATCCAGCATGAGGTTGTTCACGAATTTCGTTACTACGACATCGTTGAACTTTGGATCCGGGAGAATCGCTATCTTTTTGGCTTTTCTTCTTCTCATCTCTTCAAGGATTTAATTATTTCTGTTTAGGTCTTTTCGTTCCGTATTTAGAACGACGTTGTTTTCTTCCTTCGACACCAGCTGTATCTTCAGCTCCGCGAACAATGTGGTAACGAACACCTGGTAAATCTTTTACCCTTCCACCACGCACAAGCACCAAT
>CANGIC010000016.1 GCA_947453795.1 Flavobacteriales bacterium | reverse complement strand
CTTCGGTTTCCCCGTTCTTGCAGCAATTGCCAAGCATGCCACAAAACCTTTGGATGTCCACCTAATGATTGCCAATCCAGATCAATACATCAGCGACTTCAAAAAAGCGGGAGCCGGTTTGTTGACGGTACATTACGAAGCGTGCACGCACCTACACAGAACCATTCAAGCCATTAAAGATACCGGAATGAAGGCAGGCGTGGCTTTAAATCCACATACACCTGTCGATGTGCTTCAGGATGTCATTGCCGATCTTGATTTGGTCCTCATCATGTCTGTCAACCCGGGATTTGGAGGTCAAAAATTCATTAATAATACCATTTTCAAGGTGGAACAGCTAAAGAATTTGATTCACCGTCGTGGTAGCCGAGCACTTGTAGAAGTGGATGGTGGTGTCAACCTAGAAACGGGAAGAGAACTGGTGAAAGCCGGTGCGGATGCGCTAGTGGCAGGCAGCTTTGTGTTTAATGCTGAAAATCCGACGCAAACAATCGCTGCACTTAAAGCCCTTTAAAAATGAAGGATTTTCTGTTGAGAAAATTCGAAATTGAACACTATGCGCTGCAATCGCTAATTCGTTCCTTGGAAGCGCAGGAAGAGGATGTACCCGAATTTTCCATCAAATGTATCTGCCACATAATCAATGTTCACCACCGTTGGAACTGCCAATTAAACCAAACGAAACCGGAATCGAACGATTGGGATGTTTTTCCGTTGCACTTTCTGGAAAGATTGAACCGACAGAACTTCATCGAAACGAACGATTATCTTGAAAAACAGGACTTAGGAAGGCAATTTCAAAATGAATCCTCACCTATTGAATCCCTGACGCAAACAGCAACAGATATTCTATTTCACCTTTTGCAGCATGCGGCTTATCATCGCGGACAAATCATCTTAAACCTAAAGTCTCAGGGCTTGAAATTTCCAGTCAATGGATTTGTGCAGCTCGAGGATTAATCAAAGTTGATTTTTAAAGGTAACAAAACAGTATTTTATCCGTTTCTTTGTTTGTATGGTAAGAAAAATCACTTTTGTCTCACTCCTTTTCTTTGCGTCCACAGCGTATGCTCAAGACACCATTTTATCTAACCGTGAGTCTAATTTAGTCGCACTATTGAACGACTTGCGCGAGGCCAAACAAGATGTGGATAAAGAAGAGAAAAACACCGTCTTTTACACCTATTTTCTTGAAACATTAAACGAATCAAACGCATTCTCCTACCCCTTTTCTCAGTTAAAGTCAGTCGGAATCATTGATAGTCCAGATGGATTGGTGCGCATCATCAATTGGAACATTGAGCAGGAGGATGAAACGCAAAAGTACTACGGTTTTGTGCTAAAAAAAGACGAGCGAAAAGACGAAATTCTCATTACTGAACTCGTAGACAACTCGGCTGAATTATCACTTCGTCCAGAGGAAATATTGACTGCTGACAATTGGTATGGGGCCTTGTACTACCGCATTATTCCGGTGGAAAAGGGATCTAAAACAGTGTATACATTGCTTGGTTGGGACGGGAATTCATCATCGAGTAATGTGAAATTAATTGATGTCATGTACTTTTCTGGTACCCAATTGAAATTTGGAAGTCCCATTTTTAAAGTGAAGGACCAGATCCTCAAACGCGTTTTTTATGAGCACTCTGAGCGCGCAGTCATGACCTTGAGGTACGAACCGGAATACAAACGAATTATTTTTGACCACCTCTCGCCTGAGTCACCCAACCTTACTGGTTTTTACGCGTATTATATACCAGATCTTTCTTACGATGCGTTTATTCTTGACGGGACAAAATGGATGCTTAAAGAGGATGTGATTGGCGTCAATTCGATGGATGAGGAAAAGATGGTTGTTTTTGTCCGGAACGAACGCACGGGAAAGGTAGAAAAGAAAACGATCAAGAAGGAATGGGAAAATCCAGATGATTCAAACTTAAATGGAACCCCGCATGTGGCTGTTACGCCAGAAGGGCAAGCAATTGAAGAAACGAGTGAACAGAAGGATAAGGATTCAAAGACATCCAAAAAGGACAAACGTGACCCAAGTGAAATGTCTACCACGTATGGCGGAAAGAAGAAAAGAAAGCGCAGAAATTAATTGTTTTGCACACTTTTACCCTCTCTATTCTACCTTCTTGACCATTGAAAAACAGAAACTTTTTTTATGTACATTTGATAAAACTTCACTGCTATGAGTAAAAATTTGTATATCGTACCACACGATTTTACCCCTGTTGGCGATGCAGCGTTAAATTATGCCTTGCACCTTGGCAAGAATGTGCACACGGAAATCATGTTGCTCCATGTAGTCGAATCAGCTACTGAATTGTCAAAAACGAATGCAAAGCTGGATGCCGTGATTGATCGACAAGTGGTGCCGAGCGGTGTGACAATCACCAAGAAAATCATTGAAGGAAGTATTTTTGAGAAAATTGGTCAAATTGCAAAACGTGAAGGCGCACAATTGATCATCATGGGGACACATGGCGCAACGGGTATGCAAAAATTGTTTGGCAGCAACGCAATGAAGGTCATAACCAGTGCCGCTACACCCTTCTTAATCGTTCAAAAAGACACCCCCCTTAACCCCATTAAAAGCGTATTGGTACCTATTGACCTGACGAAAGAAAGTTTACAGATTGTCAATATTGCTGGAGATATTGCTTCCATCTTTGGGGCTGAAGTTCATGTGGTGGGTGAAAAACAAAACGATGAATTGTTGAGTCAACAAATGAAAAACAGAATCCTCATCGTTAAAAACCAATACGAGGACAGAAAAATCCCGTGTACCGTTGAACTGTTAAAAAGTGGAGGTTCATATGCGAAGAAGATTCTGGCCTACTCCAATGAAAATGTGGTCGATATGATTGCTATTGCCTATCATTCCGAAAGCTTACTCCCACAATTTGATACCTTTGCACAGTCATTAATTACCAACGACAAGAAAATCCCATGTATGGTTCTGAATTCAAAACCAGCATCTGCGCTATATTTTTAAAATGAATTTAGGACAATACAATGAACTTGAAATACTCCGTTTCACCAGTGTTGGCGCTTATTTAGGCGATGCAGAAGGAAACGATGTGTTATTGCCAAATAAATACCTTTACGATGACCTTGAAGTGGGCGACATTGGAAAAGTATTCTTATACAAAGACTCCGAAGATCGGCTCGTAGCCACGACGGAAACGCCCAAAATTATCCTGGATCAGTTTGCTTATTTGAAAGTTTCTGAAGTCAGTTTATACGGAGCTTTCCTCGATTGGGGGCTAGAAAAAGACCTGATGGTGCCTTTCAAAGAGCAAAATCAGAAAATGGAGGAAGGAAAAAATTATTTGGTCACCCTCCGCATTGATCAGGCAACGGACCGACTTTATGCCACCATGAAAATCAATAAGTGGTTGGAAGAATGCACGGACCAAGAATTGCTAAATACCCCTCAGGAATTGTTCATTTGCGACACCACTGACCTCGGTGTAAAAGTGATTGTAGCTGAAAAATACCACGGGATGATTTTCCGCAACGACATCAGCAAGCCCATACGCCGCGGAGATCGCGTTACAGGATACATTTACAATATTCGCGAAGACGGAAAAGTGGATGTGCGACTTGAACCCACCGGTTTTATTCGGTACACAGAGGCCATGGATACCATTCTTGAGAAATTAACGCAAAAAAAGATACTTCCCCTCTCCGATTCAAGTGATCCAGACGATATCCGTGAAGTACTCGGCATGAGTAAAAAAACATTCAAACAGGCCATCGGCCAACTTTACAAAGCCGGAAAAATCACCATTCAACCCAATGAGATTCGCATAAATGAGCAAGAATAATTTTGTTTTCATCCTATTGACACTATTCCTTTCATCTCCTGTTGAAAGTCAAACGGATACAAATACGCTCAAAAATCATATAAGTGCAATTTTAAACACAAGTGATTATCGTCACTTCATGAACACGCCTGCACTTAATGATGTTTCCGAATACATTTACAACGAATTGAGTAAATCCGCTGATTTGGTTTATTATCAGGAGTTTAAAGTGAATAACCA
This sequence comes from Flavobacteriales bacterium, assembly GCA_947453795.1. Lineage (GTDB taxonomy): Bacteria > Bacteroidota > Bacteroidia > Flavobacteriales_D > Crocinitomicaceae > M0103. The sequence continues at coordinate 21,726 of CANGIC010000016.1, read as the reverse complement.
GTCTTATCGAAATGTTGTTGCAATTTACAACGGAGACTCTCCTGAAACGATCGTTATAGGCGCTCACTATGATGTGTGTGGAATGCAAAATGGGGCCGACGATAATGCCAGTGGTGTTGCTGGTTTATTGGAAATTGCACGTCAAATAAAAGACGTCCCTCTTACGCATCGCATTGAACTCGTCGCTTATACTCTCGAGGAGCCACCCTTTTTTCGCACAGAAAACATGGGGAGCTATGTCCATGCAAAATCCTTGAGTGACGCCACACAACCCCTATTAGGAATGATTTCATTGGAAATGATTGGGTATTTCTCAGATGCAAAGCGATCACAAGATTACCCACTTGGAATCCTGAAGTTGATCTATGGCAACAAAGGCAATTTTATCACTTTGGTGAACAAATTTGGAAAAGGGAAATTTGCCGCCCATTTCACCCGAAAATTTAAACAAACAGCAAAAATCCGAACGAAACGATTCACTGGACCAAAACTTTTACCTGGAGTGGACTTTTCCGATCATTTGAATTATTGGTCATTTGGTTACAGCGCATTAATGATCACAGATACTGCGTTTTACCGAAACAAAAATTACCACATGGCAACAGATACCATCGAGACCCTGGACTTCAGACGAATGGCAATGGTTATCGATGATTTACTTCGAGTATTACTTTGAAACAATTGAATTAAAATCTTGTAATAGAAGAATTTGAACACCTATTTTTTTCATGAGAAAATTCATTCTATCTTCACTTTTATTGCTATCCTCCTTCTCTTTTGCTCAAAATTGGAACGCTTTTTCCTTCGGGACAATGCTCGGTTTCACGGCGACCGTGGGTACCCATTCTACACGCGTAGGACTCACACTATCAGGACATTTTAATTATTCCTTTGTCCAATTAAATGTTTCTAATTTCGCAAATTTCAATCTATTTGGTTACGGAAATCGGTCAAAATTTTGGGAGTCCAGAACAGCTTTAGGGCTCGTGCTCCTCGGTGGAAAGCACAACAATACGCCAGACTTTCAATACGACGCATTGCTTCACAATACAACTTACACCTATGGATTGGGCTACAATTATCTCTGGTACCACGACAATGCTGCGACTCGACAACGGTCAGGTGGATGGGCGATACATGTTAAATCATTCAGTGTATTACTCGAAAACGATGTGTTTGGCGGACAAGGAAAGGACAGATTCCGAACGGGGCATTTGGCATTGACCTATCGCTATCAGACTACTAAATTCACAATAGGCCTGAATATTTGGACGGGCGAAACAGCAAGTTCTACTTGGCAACACATCGCCATGAAAAAATGTCCTTCCGGCTTTCGTTTACTAGAGGATCTACCCTACGGCAAGACAAGTCATGGAATCTTATACCTAGGTGTCACTCAAAAAATGCCTTATGTATCCAATGTTTACGGAAGAATTGGGCTCGATAGCGAACATATTCGACACGCTTTTCAAAATAGATTGTTGCACGATTTACTGTTCCTACCCAAAGGTTTCCCACGAAACACGCCCCACTACCCTATGCTGGACAAAGACGGCTGTCCAACCTTTGAAAATTCCTCAGTGCGCAAGTCTAAATTGTATCTTCAAGGTGGCGCAAATGATGTTTGGTCGAATTAAGAGATTTAGTTTGCTCTTTTTGTTGATATCATTTCATTACTCGTTGAAAATCCTCCTGCGCGTTTCTGAGTATTGTACTAACTTTGTTTCCCGTAGTTGCATTTCAAATAGTACATGTCAAATTCCACAAAATACGTGTTTGTCACCGGAGGGGTGACTTCTTCATTGGGTAAAGGAATCATTTCGGCTTCATTGGCGAAATTGCTTCAGGCACGCGGGTACACGGCGACAATCCAAAAGTTAGATCCATACATCAATATCGATCCAGGAACCTTGAATCCCTATGAGCATGGAGAATGTTTCGTGACCGATGATGGTGCAGAAACAGACCTTGACCTTGGTCATTACGAGCGATTCTTGAATGTCCCAACGTCCCAAGCCAACAATGTGACAACTGGACGCATTTACCAATCTGTCATTGAGAAAGAGCGCAGAGGTGAATTCCTGGGCAAAACAGTACAGGTTATTCCTCACATTACGGATGAAATCAAAGACCGAATTCAGCTCCTTGGAAAAAACAACCAATACGATATTGTCATTACAGAAATTGGTGGGACCGTAGGTGATATTGAATCCCTTCCTTATGTAGAAGCTGTGCGGCAGATGATGTGGGAATTTGAAAATGACTGCATTGTTGTTCACTTGACGCTCGTTCCATATTTGGCAGCAGCGGGTGAATTGAAAACAAAACCTACACAACACAGCGTTAAGCAATTGCTGGAACTTGGTGTTCAGCCGGATATCCTTTGCTGCAGAACAGAGCATGAACTTGATCTTTCCCTGCGCAAGAAAATTGCAAAATTCTGCAACGTAAGCATGAATGCGGTCATTGAATCTCGGGATGCACAGTCCATTTACGATGTTCCAATCCTCATGCAGGCAGAAGAATTGGATAAAGTGGTGTTGGAAAAATTAGGGCTTTCGTCGAAGTCAAGTCCAAATCTTGAAAATTGGAAAAGCTTCCTTGAACGCTTGAAAAACCCAAAACGCGAGGTAAACATTGGCTTGGTAGGAAAATATGTAGAGTTGAAAGACTCATATAAATCAATCAGTGAGGCATTTATTCACGCAGGAGTTTCCAATGAGGCACGCGTCAATGTAAAATGGATCCATTCGGAAAAATTGAACAGTACAAATATTGATGCGGAATTGAGTGGCTTGGACGGAATTTTAGTTGCCCCAGGTTTTGGTTCACGCGGAATTTCTGGGAAAATTGAAGCTGTGCGTTACGCCCGAGTAAATAAAGTGCCTTTCTTTGGAATCTGTTTGGGAATGCAGTGCGCCGTGATCGAATTTGCCCGCCATGTCCTTGGATACACCGACGCACACACGACAGAGATTGCGGAGGACAGCAAGTATCCCGTTATCAGCATGATGGAGGAACAGAAAAACATCTCAAACATGGGCGGAACCATGCGTTTGGGTGCGTATCGTTGTCAGTTGAAACCTGGATCTAAAGCATTTGAAGCATACAACACAGAAAAAATCTCTGAGCGTCACCGCCACCGCTATGAATTTAATAACGAATACCTTAAGGATTTTGAAGCGGCTGGTCTAGTGCCTGTTGGAAAGAATCCAGAAACAGGATTGGTTGAAATCGTGGAAATCAAAGACCACCCTTGGTTCGTAGGTGCCCAATTTCACCCTGAATATAAAAGTACTGTGGCAAACCCACACCCTCTTTTCGTTGCTTTCATAAAAGCAGCCATTGACCATAATACACTTTAAAAAATGGATAGAAATACCACCATTGGATTGATTGTTATCGGAGTTATTCTCTCTGTATTCTCCATCTTCAACCAACCGACTGAAGCTGAAATCAAAAAGCAAGAAAAAGAAATTGCGATTCAAAAAAAGAAAGAAGCAGAAGCCAAGAAAAAGAAGTCGGACAAAAAATCTAATGAAAAGCAAGAGGCTAAGGTAGAAGGGCAAAGCGCTACCGCCAAAAAATCTTCAGTTCAACAGGAAGTGAAAGGCGAAGTGACACGCTTGGAAAATGATAAATTAATTATTGAATTTACAAGCAAAGGTGGAATGGTTTCCGCAGTGTATTTGAAAGAATTCGAGAGTTATGCTGACTATGCCAATGCATCCACAAAAAAAGTAAAAAAACCATTGCGCTTGTTTTCCGATGGGGATGCCGTGAACCAATTGGTATTCTCCATGGACGGACAGAAGTATTACACTTCCGGTTATTTGTTCCATGTGGTAAAAGCAACAGACAACTCCATCACCTATGCACTTGACCTAGGAAATGGTAAAGTCATTGAGCAGGAATATAGCTTGAAGAAAGACGCCTATGACTTGGATTACAACATCCATTTGGAAGGATTGAAAGGATCCGAAAATTACGCCTTCAACTGGAAAACATCTTACCGCAAAACAGAGCGCTTATTTAGTGAACAACGCCGCGTTTCAACGGTTTGTTTTGATTACAAAAACGAAGATTTTGACTATTTAACGGAAATGGGAAGTGATTTCCAACGCGCCGAAGACGATGTCAATTGGATCAGCTTTAAACAAAGTTATTTCTCTTCGTTCATTCGTCCGGAAAATGGTTTTACCAAGAAGGACACGAAATTTCAAGTACATCAATACGATGAAAAGGACGACAAAGACTGGAAGTGGTCGCACTTAAAAGATTATTCAGCAACTGCAGGTCTGAAGGTGAAAAATCCTGACAATGAGACAATTTCCATGAATTGGTTCTTCGGTCCTAACGATTACGAAATACTTAAAGCTAACGATCAGGGGTATGATGACATTTTAAACTTCGGTTGGGGTCTATTCCGTTGGATTAACTTATACGCCGTTCAACCTGTATTCAACATGCTCGCTTCCACAGGAATGAGCTTGGGAATTGCAATCTTGATGTTGACGCTCATCTTGAAATTTGTCTTGATGCCTATTCAATGGAAGATGTATGTCTCTTCTGCAAAAATGCGCATTCTGAAGCCGGAAATTGATGAGCTGAATGCGAAATATCCCGAGAAAGAGGACGCGATGAAGAAGCAAATGGAAATGATGACACTGTACCGTGAATCGGGCGCGAGTCCTTTGGCGGGCTGTCTTCCCATGTTGATTCAAATGCCAATTCTCCTTGCCGTATTCCGCTTCTTTCCTTCTGCGTTTGAGTTACGCCAAAAATCATTCTTATGGGCGGAAGACTTGTCTTCATACGATTCAATTTGGAACTTCGGTGTTCATATCTGGCCTTATGGAGATCACGTGAGTTTATTTACATTGTTAATGGCAGGAACTACCCTACTCTATACCTACATGAACAGTGGGAACATGCAACAGCCGCAACAACCGGGCATGCCGAACATGAAAGTAATCATGTATGTTTTCCCAGTAATGATGATCTTCTTCTTCAACAACTACTCCGCAGGTTTGAGTTACTACTATTTCATTTCAACATTGGTGTCTATCATCATCATGTTGCTGATCAAACAATTCTTTGTGGATGAGGAGAAATTGAAGGTGAAAATGGCTGAACGCAAAGCCAATATGTCTGCCAAGGAAGGGAAAGTGAAAAAGAAATCAAAGTTCCAAGAACGCCTCGAACAGATGCAGAAAGCGCAAATGGAACAAATGAAGAATAAGAAAAAGTAATCTTAACGCTTTAAAGATATGATGACAAGCCAATTAGTATTTTTTCTTGGCCAATCCTATAGGAGGTCATCATTGTACTTGGTTCTTGGGAGTATTTTATTTCTTGCTTCATGCGCAGGTACACGTGATATGCAAGTAAGTGTGTTGCGCCCTGCGAAAATTACAATCCCAACAAGCATAAGGAAAATTTCCATGCTTAATCGCTCTATTCCGACCTCAGCCACGGGCATAGAATCGTCTTTGAGTGGAGAAACAACTGTTCGGGATAAAGAACTTTCCGAAGATTGTCTCCGTGGGTTAACCGAAACTTTAAATCTACGTGCGGGCAGTGAAACGCCTCGTTTTGATGCCGTACGCTGTGGACACACGTTGAATGCCGCCGATGGAAAAAGTCTTGGCTTCGGTGTCCCTTTGGATTGGAAAATAGTGGACAGCATTTGCACCGCCCAAAACGTTCAGGCCCTGTTGGTGTTGGAGTATTTCGATACAGATTATTCCATTTTAAACCCTGGAGCTACAGCACAAGCCGCTGTAGGCGCGGTGTTAAATGGAACAACCACCACCGTTGAAGTGCGCGGAACCGCTACAGCAGATGCTGGTTTTCGTGTGTATGACCCTTCCCAACAAAAGATTCTCTACGAAGACCGCTTTCAATTTAAAAAGTACTGGACACAACGATCCGCTAACCCAGTCGAGGCATTGGCGAAACTGATCAAACGAAACGATGCTCTGCTCAATGTGAGCTATAACACAGGAGTCGAATTTGCCTACAACATCGTTCCACTTTATTTTTGGGAAGACCGACTCATGTACAAAGGAAAAAAAGGCAACATGGAGCGTGGCGAACGACAGGCATTAGCCAAAGATTGGGAAGCTGCATTGAAGACATGGTCAGAAGTATTTGAAACAAGCTACAAATCAAAGATCCGTTCGAAGGCCGCTTTCAATGCTGCATTGGCGTGTGAAGTCCTAGGCGATTTACCAGGTGCTCAAAAATGGGTTCAACAGGCCTATATCGAAGGTGGGAAAAAACAAGCTTTGTGGTATTCGGATATCATCGATGCCCGTATTCGTGAGCAATCTAAGTTGGATGAACAAATGGCGCAATGACGCTAGAAAAACTGCTTTTCATTTGGGTGAAAGTCACACAGTTTATTTTCATCCGCTACGCAATGGTGGCTGGTTTCACATTCTTTGTCTTCTACATTCTTTTTCGCAAGAAATGGCAGAAATATAAACTTCAAGCCCTGTTTCCAAAAGTCAAAAGTCAAGTCATGGAATTTGTTCATTCTTTGTCAACAATGGCTTTGTTCGGAATTATGGCAGGATTGATCTTCGTTATTTATCCAGAAAAAACACAGATGTACATGATGGCTTCAACTCATGGATTTTTTTGGCTCATTCTCAGCTTTCCTGTCATGCTCTTGATGCACGACACCTATTTCTATTGGCTACATCGCTTTATGCACTTGCCTAAAATATTCAAATATGTCCACCATGTTCACCACCAATCAACGAATCCAACCCCTTTAACCTCCTACTCTTTTCATTTTTTAGAGGGACTACTCGAATCAGCGATCCTTCCTTTGATTGCATTTACATTGCCCGTGCAACGCGAGACATTCATTCTCTTCTTTTTGGTTCAATTCATTTACAATGTCTATGGTCATCTTGGCTATGAACTTTATCCCAAGGGATTCCAACGCACATGGATCGGTAAATGGATCAATACCTCTGTTGCACATAACATGCACCACAAATTTTTCAATGGGAATTACGGGCTTTACTTTTTGTTTTGGGACCGCTGGATGGGAACCTTAGATCAGAGGTATGACGCCTTTTTCGATGCGCGTTCTTTGGAAAAAAACAAAGTTCAATAACAGCGTGTTATTCTATAAAATCTATGGTTATGAGTGAGATTCAGTTCACCAACGAAATTCAACAGCAAAGAGATTTCTTCTTCGCAGGAAAAACAAAAGATATCGATTTCAGAATCGCCCAGTTGAAAAAGTTGAAACAGCTTTTAATGGAGAATGAATCGAAAATGGCAGAAGCCATCTACCTCGATTTCGGGAAGTCTGAATTTGATTTGTACACAACGGAATTGTCCATCATCTATACGGACATCAACGAATCCATCAAAAAGGTAAAGTCCTGGTCGAAAAGAAAACGTGTGCGCACCAATGTGTTGAACATGCCTGCCAAGTCATACATTATCCCTGAACCATTGGGTGTTTCCTTGATAATTGGCGCATGGAATTATCCTTTTCAGCTCAGCATTTCGCCAGCCATTGCGGCAATCACGGCGGGATGTACCGTTATTCTCAAGCCCAGTGAATTGCCTTCGCGAACAAGTGCAATGATGGCTGAACTAGTCAATACCCACTTTGATCCAGGTTTCTTTCGCGTCATCGAAGGTGGAGTGCCAGAAATGACCGCTTTGTTGACGGAGAAATACGATAAGATCTTTTTTACAGGAAGCATTCCAGTGGGCAAGATTGTTTACCAAGCGGCCGCAAAATTCTTGACGCCTGTTACATTGGAGCTGGGCGGAAAAAGCCCTGTGTTTGTTACCGAAAAGTGCAATCTAGACGTTACTGTACGCAGATTGGTATGGGCCAAATTTTTAAATTCAGGTCAGACATGTATTGCGCCAGACTACGTGCTCATAGAAAAATCAATCGAGTCCTCCTTTTTGCAAAAGTTCATCGCGGAAATAGAACGCTCGAAATTTTCCGTTGAGAATGGAAATTATGTGCAGATGATCAATGAAAGAAATTTTGACCGCGTGGCACAACAGTTAGCAGGTCAAGAGATTTTTTACGGCGGTGAAATGGTTCGTGAACAAAGACACATTTCCCCTACTTTACTGACCAATATCCACTTTGACCACCCCATCATGGCGGATGAAATCTTCGGGCCAATCCTCCCGATTATTTCGTTTACAAATCTTGATGATGCCATTCAGCAAGTGAAACAGCGTCCAAAACCCTTGTCTTTGTATGTCTTTTCCGACGATCGCGACGAACAAAACAAGATATTATCGGCCATTTCCTTTGGTGGTGGTTCAGTCAATGACGCCATGATGCATATCGTGAACCCGAATCTTCCTTTTGGCGGTGTTGGTGATAGCGGAATGGGTAATTATCATGGAATAGCAGGGTTTCGCGCATTTTCGCATGAAAAAAGTGTGCTTCACAAAAGCAATTATTTCGAACCTTCCTTAAAATATTCCCCGCATACACCTTCTAGATTTAAGTGGATCAAGCGCTTAATCACATGGATTTGAGGATTTCATTACTTTTACACCATTAATTTTACCACTGAACAAGATGCTGCAATTCCTAAAAAGCAAATGGATTAAAATTCCATATACCGTTTTCCTTTATGCATTTGCGCTTTATGGGTTCTTCTTAACGGCCACTTACCTTGCTGTTAAGTTTAAATGGACCAACAACGAGGGAATGATTGACGAGAACAATCGTTACTTCCAGGACATGCACAACAAATACAACCAATCTTTTCGAGTGGATAGTGTTTCGATGCAGCAACACCGCTACGAAGCACTCAATCGCATCATGGTTTTGAATCAATTTCACCCAAAAAATGCCGAGTACATTCTAAGTACACTATTGAAAACCAACGATGAACGTATTGCACTCAAGATGCTGGACGCCGTGGATTTGCGACTTCGAAAGAACAAAAAATACCGTGTGGCTTTGGCAGACATGCGCTCAAAACACAGCAAACGACAGAAAACTACAGGATTGAGTGTATTCGAATGGATGAATGTCGCAGAATGGCAGGATTTTAAAATTGCCGTTCAAAAAGATAAAAAATACATCGATTCTGCGGCACGAATTACCGGTGTGGAATCTCGATTGATCGTCTCTTGTTTGGTCGGTGAGCAAATTCGCCTGTTCAATTCAAACCGAGAATCCTATAAAAATTACATCGGACCATTGAAAGTACTTGTTCTCGAAAATCACTTGTCTTATGGCGTAACAGGAATTAAAGAAAGTACTGCACAGAAAATTGAAAACTATTTAAAAGATTCAACCTGTGTCTATTACCTCGGAAAAGAGTACGCTCACCTACTCGACTACGACTCCATCCGTTCGTACAAAAACAACATTAACGATACCATGAGCGTGCGTTTACAGCGTTTGGTACAGTTCAAAGACCATTACTATTCGTACCTCTATACCGCCTTGTTTTTAAAGCAAATGAAGATGCAATGGGAGCGCGCGGGTTACCCTATCGATGACCGCCCCGAAATCTTAGCATCACTCTTCAACCTTGGTTATCAACGGTCAAAACCGAAGAAAAATCCTGCTGTTGGTGGATCAGACTTTAAAATTCACGAAACGAATTACACCTTTGGCGCTGTTGCCTTTGAGTTCTATTATTCCGGTGAATTGGCGGATGTGTTCCCGTATCAAAAGTCCATGTTTGATTGGAACAAAAAACAAGTAAAGTCTAAAAAGCGCAAACGATGATTCCCTATTGAACGCATCCCTGTGGTGAATGTAATAGCCGCCATGAAGATTCAACTAGCCGTTTTGTGTATAATGGTCGTCAATTGCCTATTCGCTCAAGATCACTGCACCTTTTCATACCAAAACAAAAAAGGAGGGCATTACCTCTTCTCTACGTTTTATTCAGATTATGCAGAAACTCCCATGGAAGGAGTTTGCCAGCAATTGGACCAAAAAGGAAAAATATACGAGCGAAGAGTATTTGTGGTTGGACGACTGAAAGAGGAAATCCTCTACTACTATGAAGGTGGGTTAAGGTCAGAGTTTAGAATAACACAATTTCCGGGTGACTCAGTAATTGGCTTTCAAAAGACCTATACAGAAGTAGGAAAACTTCAAACCCATTATATCTTTTATTTGAATAAGAAAAAAAGACGTTGTGCTTTATACAGGGAATATTATCCAAATGGAAATCTCCGCTTTCAACGCAACTATTGCTGGGCAAAACTGGACGACATCGATCCTTCAGCATATAAAGATCATCCGCCACATACCATCGATGAAGACGGCTACACCTATTTGATGACAGAGTTTGGTGAATCGTTGACCTTCTATGAGAATGGTCAAGTCAGTGAGCGAAAAGTCTACCGAATGGAATTCAGCTCAAATTACTACGATTATGCCATGGACGGGCCATATTATCAGTATTTTGACAATGGAAAGGTAATGACTAAGGGGTATTATCACGAAGGCACCAAAGATGGTCCTTGGAAAAGGTACTATTACACGGGAGAACTTTCGGAAACCGAATTTTACAAGGAAAATTTACCGGTAGGCACTTGGGAAGGGTTCTATTCAAATGGGGACAAAAAACACGTAAAGGTATACGACCCGAATTCCAATCATGTTTTCGTGCCAAGTGAAACCTATTGGAATGAAAAAAACATCAAAGTTCGAGAGAAGATTCTAGACAATGAAGGAACTGGCATGAATCGCGTGTGGAGTGAATTAGGGGTGCTCTTGGAGGAAACGGAATGGATTCAAAACAGTGAAATTCGTGGACTTAAGAAAAAATGGTTTCCAAACGGTCAGCAGCAATCCATCTTGGATAATCGACCAAATGCTACTTCGAGATACATCGAGTACCACGAAAATGGCGTTTTGGCGAAACTTCACGAGCATCAAGTTAGTAATGACACCGTAATCGATACGCGTCAAGAATGGAGCGAAAGCAATCAATTGCTCTTGAGAATCATTTCGAAACAATATACAAAGTTCAACGATTACACGCTTTCAAGTTTTTCCCCACAAGGAACTCCAATTCAATACATTTCACAAATCAATGATCAACGAAAGGAAAAACATTACGCAGGAAATGGAACGCTTGTGAAGGAATTTAGTCAATTGAATGGAGAACTGATCGGAAGTTATATCCTGAGAGACACAAGTGGTCAAATGACCCACTCGTTCCATTACCTGAAAAACCTGCGTCACGGCATCTGTGAATCCTATGAAAATGGGAAACTCGTCTTTCGGCAAGGGTACAATATGGGGTGTGTCGATCCAACCATCACCAACCGCAAGAGTTATTACCCTGCGCTGAGCACCTGGACCAAGGAACAAAGTGATCATTACCGAAATAGTGTTTACACACTTCTAAATCGCACTGCCTACGCGGGATCTTCTCCCTTGTATTATTCAAAATCGTCTATTGATTCAATGTCCCAACGCATTGCTTGGTTTGAGAAAGCGTGGAAAGCCACTACACCGTTGGAATTGAGTGAAAGTGGTACCTCTGCGAATAAAATAGATTTTATGCTGCCTGCACATGTTTTCAAGGGAGTTGAAAAGTGTGATACGGTCAATCCTTATGTGAAACAACTTTACAACGTCTTCAAAAAACTCAATTGGCGATGGCCGAACGATTTGACCGTTAAAGACAACATGTATTCATTCAGTTATGAAGATGATAATTTTTACCCCCTATCAACCTATTACACTTATTTTCAATGGTTCTTTCAAAGTGGTTATGCCTCAGTGCCAAGTCAAACACGCGAAATAGAAATCGACGATAAATTCTACCGTAGCAGAACTACTTTCAGTCTTGCCAGGTTCAATCCATGTGCGTTTCTAGCCAGTTACTCCTATCATGGGGCAAATTTCCAATGGTTGATTTACGACGATGGAAGTGTAGAGTTTTATGGGCAAAGATCGGGTTGGGAGGACATTGACCGCGTGACTTTAGGTCCCGATTATATTCATGAATTGCCTTATGATTGAGACGGTGAATCCTTGTGAAGCATGGAGAAAACAACTCCCACAGCTAAGAAGAAAACGATGATCCCCAACGAGATCAAAGCCGGAATTTCGAAATAATGAACAATCAACATTTTAACCCCTACGAACATCAAAACACCAACGAGTGAATACTTCATGTATTCGAACTTGTCGAGCATTCCTGCCAAGAAAAAATAAAGACTGCGCAGGCCTAAAATCGCGAAAATGTTTGAGGTGAAAACAATAAATGGATCAGTGGTAATTGAAAAAATTGCTGGAATGGAATCAACCGCAAAAAGGATATCCGAGAACTCAATCACCACAAGTGCAGCAAATAATCCTGTTGCTACGCGCTTCCCATTCTGACGGAGAAAATACTTTCCACTGCGGTCTTTCCAATCAATGGGATAAATTTTCTCTAGAAGTCGAACACCAAGATTCTCCTTGAAATTCTCATCATCTTCACTCCCCTTAATCATCTTAAAAGCCGAGAAAACCAGAATCCCACCAAAGATATACGTCGCCCATTCAAAGGCCTCAACGAATGCTGTACCCAAGACAATCATCACCATGCGGAAAAACACAGCGCCGATAATCCCCCAAAACAAGATGTTGTGTTGGTATTGCCCTTCAATCTTAAAGAAGGCAAATATGAGGGCCATGACAAAAATGTTATCTAAACTCAATGACTCTTCAATGAGATACCCGGTATAGAAGTCAATGAGCGCGTTCCATGGCGCAGTCTGATGGTGGTTGATTCCCATTAAATTCACAGCGTAGATGTAATAAATCACACCACCAAAAAGCAAGGCAATGGTAATCCATACCGCCGTCCAAGCCAAGGACTCCTTTACAGTAACTACTTGATTTTTCTTGTGAAATACACCGAGATCAAGCGCCAGTAAAATAAAGATGAGCAAAAGAAAAAATCCCCAGACAAGCATAGTTTTATTCGTTGATTACAAAGATACCAAATGAGCGTTATGCTTGCGGATATTCCGTAAATTTGTTCAACAAAAATTCTGCATGGACTTTCAGTTAGTTTCAGAGTTCCTTCCCACAGGTGATCAACCCGAAGCCATTCGTCAGTTAATTGCTGGAATTCGCGCGGATGTGCGCGATCAAGTATTGCTGGGTGTTACGGGAAGTGGGAAAACATTTACCGTTGCCAATGTAGTAAAAGAAATCAACCGCCCTACCCTGGTCCTATCGCACAACAAAACCCTTGCCGCCCAGTTGTATGGGGAATTCAAACAATTTTTCCCTAACAATGCGGTAGAGTATTTTGTCTCGTACTATGATTATTATCAGCCCGAGGCCTATCTCCCAGTGACCAACACCTATATCGAGAAAGATCTTCAAATCAATGATGAAATTGAAAAACTACGGCTTTCAGCAACTTCCGCGCTTCTTTCTGGGCGTCAGGATGTGTTGGTAGTGGCTTCCGTTTCTTGCATTTATGGCATCGGAAATCCAAATGAATTTGCGAACAGCATCATTTCTCTGGCCGTAGGTCAAACCATTTCGCGCAACAAGTTTTTATTCCGTTTGGTAGAAAACCTCTACTCGCGCGCAAACATTGAATTTAAACGAGGAATGTTTCGCGTGAAAGGAGATACGGTTGATATTTACCTGGCCTATGCCGATTACGCGTTACGTATTGAATTCTGGGGAGATGAGATTGAACGCATTTCGTCCATTGATCCGGAATCAAACAATAAGCTGGACACCTTTACCGAAATAAACATTTTCCCAGCAAACATCTTCGTTTCAAGTCCAGAAAATACCAGAATTGCTGTCGACCAGATTGGTGAAGACATGGTCGTTCAAGTGGAAGCTTTCCGAAAACAAGGAAAAATTGAAGAATCCAAACGCTTAGAAGAACGGGTCAACTACGATCTTGAAATGATTCGTGAACTGGGCTATTGCTCTGGAATTGAGAATTACTCGCGGTACTTTGATCAACGAAAACCGGGCGAACGACCTTTCTGTTTGATTGATTACTTCCCCAAAGACTTTTTGATGGTTATCGATGAAAGCCATGTGACCTTACCCCAAGTGCGCGGCATGTACGGCGGGGATCGAGCCCGTAAAATAAACCTTATTGACTATGGATTCCGACTTCAAGCGGCCATTGACAATCGTCCCTTGCGCTTTGAAGAATTTGAACAAATGATGCACCAAGTCATCTACGTTTCTGCGACACCTGCCGATTACGAAATCGAATTGGCAGAAGGAATCATGGTGGAACAAGTCATCCGACCAACAGGGTTGCTTGACCCAATCATAGAAGTGCGGCCAAGTTTAAACCAAATCGATAACCTGATTGAAGAAATTCATGTCCGCATCAACCGTGATGAACGCACCTTGGTGACAACACTGACCAAACGCATGGCCGAAGAACTTCAAAAGTACTTAGACCGTCTGGGCATCTTGTGTCGCTACATCCACAGTGACATTGACACCATTGAGCGCGTTGAAATTTTGCGTCAACTTCGATTGGGCGATTTTCACGTGCTGATTGGCGTAAATCTATTGCGGGAAGGACTGGATTTGCCAGAAGTTTCACTTGTCGCTATTTTGGACGCCGACAAGGAAGGGTTTTTACGCAATGAACGTTCGCTGGTGCAAACGGTTGGACGAGCAGCACGAAATGTCAACGGGACGGTCTTGATGTATGCCGATAAGATGACCAAGTCGATGCAGCGCACTATTGATGAAACTGCGCGACGACGCACCATTCAAATCCAATACAACGAAGATCACGGGTTGGTGCCTACGCCATTGAATAAATCGAAAGCACGTATTCTCGAATCCACCAAAGTAGCAGATGGTGACCCAGCTACACGCCACTTGAAATACGAATACACAGATAATATGCCTTTGGCTGCAGATCCTGTTGTACAGTATATGTCCTTGGAACAGCTCGAAAAGTCCATTATGCATACCCGTAAACAGATGGAGAAAGCCGCAAAAGAACTGGACTTCATCGAAGCTGCACGCTTGAGGGATGAGCTCTTTGCCTTGGAGGCACGAAAAAAAGAAAAAAAATAAACTAAATTCACCTATGAAATTAAAAACGCTAATTGGACAATTAAGATTGCTCGCTATTATTGAAGGAATCTCTTACATCTCATTTGCATTGACCATGCCGTTGAAGTATAAGTGGGGCATCAAAGAACCGAACATGGTGGTAGGAATTGCTCATGGAACCTTGTTCATTGCCTATTGCGCTTGGGTTGCTGTCAATCACTTTGACAGAAAATGGGAGGTCAAAAAAACAGCCATTCTCTTGATTGCGTCACTTGTCCCTTTCATGACATTTTGGGCCGACAAACATTACCTCAAATACGAAGAACAATAAGTCAATTTCGGCGTGTTGAAAAATGAGCGTTTTTACTTAGTGTAAAAAATACACTATATCAAAGGAAAATCATACTTTTACTTCATGGATACTAGAAAACGTATAGAGGTTTGCTTCACTCCTGGAGAATATGCCTATTACAAAGATGAATTCGAAATTGTCGTTGTTATTGATGTATTGCGCGCTACTTCAGCTATTTGTGCTGCCTTCGATAATGGAATAAAATCAATTATACCGGTACCAACCGTCGAAGAAGCATGGGAATACAAGCAAAAGGGATATTTAGCTGGCGCTGAACGTAAAGGTCAAATCGTTGAAGGTTTTGATTTTGGAAATTCCCCCTTTTCTTACATGAAGGAAGAATTTCGTGGTAAGGAGGTGGTATTGACCACTACGAATGGCACAAAGTCATTGGATGTCGCTAAGGATGCCGAGGTCGTGGTAGTCGGATCTTTCCTAAACTTGACGGCACTTTCAAAATGGTTGCATGAACAAGATAAAAACGTACTTTGTCTCTGTTCTGGGTGGCAAGACAAATTCAATCTTGAAGACACCATTTGTGCGGGTGCCATTTCCGATTATCTCATCTCTACAGGTTATTATACCGCCATCGAGGATTCATCTATCGCTGCAAAATATCTTTTTCTATCTGCAAAGGACAATTATTTCGGATACCTGAAGTCGAGCTCTCACCGGAGAAGACTGAAGAATCTGCATCTGAACGAGGACATCAAGTATTGCCTCACCCCAGATCAGACCGATGTCATTCCAATCCTTAAAGATGGCAAATTGGTTAAACTATAAGCGACTTTCAGCATTCCTTCTACTGTTATTACTGTCATTCTCCTACCCTGTTGCTCAATACAAACGAATTGCGTGGGGATTCTATGGCCATAAGCGTATCAATCGAATTGCTGTTTTCACACTACCGCCTGAATTATTGGGATTCTATAAAGAGCACATCGAATTTTTAACCGAACATGCCGTTGATCCAGACAAACGACGTTATGCCATGGATGGCGAAGCGCAATGCCATTACATCGATCTAGACAGGTATTACACAGCGGGCGAAGATCCATTCACGATCATTCCTAGAAAATGGACGGAGGCAGTGGAGAAATTCACGGAAGATACGCTTCAAAAACACGGAATCGTACCATGGCACATTAACGTGATGAAAATGAGACTTCAAAAAGCGTTTGAAGCGCAAAATGTTGACCTCATTTTGAAATACTCCGCGGACATTGGTCATTACATCGGTGATGCACATGTCCCCTTGCATACCACCGAAAATTACAACGGACAACTCACCGGGCAAAAAGGAATTCATGGACTTTGGGAAAGTCGCTTGGTGGAAATCAATGCAGAGGAGTACAATTATTTCGTCGGCAAAGCCAAATACATTGAACGTGTTTTGGATTGCGCTTGGGACGCAGTTAAAGCGTCCCACCTCGCCTTAGATTCAGTTCTTCGCATTGAAAAAGAACTAACTGCCGAATTTCCCAATCACCAAAAATACAGCTACGAACAACGCGGCAATACGGTCGTTTCTACCTATTCTTATGCCTTTTCACAAGCGTATCACCAACGACTAAACGGAATGGTCGAACGGAGAATGCGCGCCGCTATCCTTACTGTTGGGTCCATTTGGTTCACTGCATGGGTTGATGCTGGTCAGCCCGACCTTTCTAGACTTCAAAACACGCCGCCCTCCGCTGAGCTCCTTGAAGAAATGAAAAACCTTGATGCTCAATTTCATGCAGGTTGTCATAGCGGGAGGATTTGTGACTAGAATGGAGAGTTTAAGACATCTGGATTTTAAGATTTTAAGACTGATTCTCACTTCGAAGTGCAAAACAAGCAGCTCGTAACTCGTAATTCGCAACTCGTAATTCGCAACTCATAATTCGTAACTCGCAACTCGCAACTCATAATTCGTAACTCATAACTCGCAACTCGTAACTCATAATTCGTAATTCGCAACTCGTAATTCGCAACTCGTAATTCGCAACTCGTAATTCGCAACTCGTAACTCGTAACTCATAATTCGTTTGGACTAAATTATTCCTACTTTTATTCTCATAGTACAACCAACAATGATCGAAGTAAATAACCTATCCAAAACATTTGAGCTGTCTCGACAGCAGCGAAAAGAACTAAATACTGATGCGAAAACTTCGGTAGCTGTAGACAACATCAGTTTTCGTTGCGAGCCCGGCAGAATCTTTTCACTTTTAGGTCCAAATGGCGCCGGAAAAACGACGACAATGCGTATGCTTTCGACCATTTATAAGCCAACGACTGGTGAAATTTTGATGGGTGGAATTGATGCCGTTAAGAATCCACAAGAAGCACGGCGTAAAATCGGATTCCTGACAGGTTCAACAGGACTATATGCGCGCTTGACGCCCAATGAATTGATTCACTACTTCGGGGATTTATATGGTGTTGACAAAGAAACCATCAACCAACGAAAAGAAGAATTATACACGCTTCTAGGTATGCACGACTTCCAAAACAAGCGCATTGGAAAATTAAGTACAGGCATGAAGCAAAAGGTGTCTATTTGCCGAACCATGATTCACGATCCAGAAATTATTGTCTTCGATGAACCAACAAGTGGATTGGATGTGATTACAGCAGAGAACATCATTCAGTTGATTCAAAACTGTAAGAATCAAGGAAAAACAGTAATCTTTTCCAGTCATATCATGAGTGAAGTGGATCTCTTGTGCGATGATATGGCCATCATCCATAAAGGAAAATTATTGTTCTCTGGAACAATGACAGATTTCAAAGGTCAGATGCAGGCCGATAATCTCACGGCTGAATTTATCAGAATTGTTCATCAATCCCAAAACACACCATCATGATCTTTACGATATTCAAAAAAGAACTTAAAGAAACGCTACGAGATCGACGTACGTTGATGATGATGTTGGTGATTCCCATCCTTATTTTTCCGATCATCATCAACATTACCGCATCGGTATCTACTTCATTTCAAGAGGATGCCGCGACAAAAAAGATTAAAATTGGAATTGTGGACACACCCAGTAAATTCTTAACCAATGAATTCAATCAAATTCCAGATTCCTTTGGAAAAAAGGAAGTGGTGAATTATGTTGACACCCTCCAATTGATCAAAGACATTAAAAACGAGAAAATTCAATTGGGTGCATATCTTTCCGGAAAGTTTCTTTCACAATTGGATGCAATGGTACCCGCTCCTGTTGTCTTTTACTTCAATGCAACCGAACTGGGCATGCAAGAACGTGCTCAAGGTTACATGAGTGTTATTGAACAAAAGATGCAAGTAGAAAGATTCAAAAAACTGAATATCAGTAAAGAAAAAATTAATCCTATCGTATCCGAATACCGTAACATCGCTTCTGATAAGGAGATGATCGGCAAGTTAGCTGGTGGATTTCTACCCTACATCTTTATTGCATTTTGCTTCATGGGATGCATGTATCCAGCCATCGATTTGTTTACTGGCGAGAAAGAACGCGGCACGATTGAAACACTACTTACTACCCCCGTTGCGCGTTGGCAACTTCTTTTTGGTAAAATGGGGGTGGTCGTTCTTTCCGGGTTGCTCGCAGCAAGTGCCGCTTTGCTTGGACTTTTTCTCTCCATGGAAACATTAAATGGCTTGGATAATGATGAACTTTTAAAGGTGGTGCACAGTATATTAAGTCCTTCCTTTATCTTTTTGATGTACTGTCTTTTGATTCCTTTGACCGTTTTCTTTGCCGGTGTTATGATCCCCATTGCTGTCTATGCCAAAACATTTAAAGAAGCACAAAGCATCATTACGCCATTAAACATTGTGATGGTGATTCCGGCAATGGTTGGCCTTTTTCCAGGCGTCGAATTGAACGTCATGACCGCATGCATTCCTGTGGTCAACATCGTGCTGTCCACAAAAGAACTCATCGCTGGTACCCTTGATCCTTTTCTCGTCGCACTAAGCTTCATGGTGATGACCGCACTTGCGGTGCTTGCCGTTTTTATTTCCTATCGACGATTTGACAAAGAGTCGAATGTGGTTTTATAGGATAATGGACCGCTGCGCTAAAGGATAATGGACCGCTACGCTGATAGAACATAGACCGCTGCGCTAAAGGATAAAGGACTTGATCGCACTTCGAAGTGCAAAACAAGTAACTCGTAACTCGTAACTCGTAACTCGTAACTCGTAATTCGTAATTCGTAACTCGTAATTCGTAACTCTAATCCCAACTCATGACCTAAGTCAGTATTTAATTCAACTGAAGCATTTAAATTTGTAGTATTCAATCTAGTTAATATGAAAAACATTTATTCACTCATCGCATTCATCATTACAACAAATGCGGCATTTTCACAATTTGGACAATTGCAAAACGGGGGCTTTGAGAATTGGTCACCGTCAACAGTGTACGATTTTCCTGTAACATGGGGAAGTTCGAATCAAGGCCCACAAGGAATGATTCCAACAACTTTCAAATCTACCGACGCGCAATTGGGCACTTACTCTGCTGAATTAAGATCCGTTGCAGCTGGACCAAATCCAGATACCCTGAGTGGCTATGTTTTTCAAGGAACTTTAGGGCCTGGAGGACCAAGTGCCGGTATTCCATTTACTACGGTATTTAACACGGTTAAATTTCAATACAAGTCATCCATGTTGACTCCGAGCGACTCGGCCTACGTGATTGTAATTCGCTATTTTGGTGGCATTCCTATTGAATATTTAGCCATACCCGCAATCGGAGGAAATCATTCTTCATGGACACAAGGAAGCATCTCGCTGACCTCAACTCCTCAACAAGAGTTATTTATTGGATTTGCCATTGGCAACCCTTTGAATGGCACCTTAGTTTCACCTGGATCATGGGCGCGCATTGACAATGTTCAGCTGTACAATGGAGCAGCTACAGTCACCAATTTGCCCGACCCAAGCTTTGAAGCATGGGATGCGTTTACAGTGGAGAATCCAGACAATTGGAATACACTGAATACTTTATTAGCAGCGGCAAGTCTTGAAAATGTACTGAAGTCAAGCGATGCGCATTCAGGAAACTTTGCTGCACAATTGAATTCAATGGCTAATCCGAACACTGGCGACACCATTCAAGGGGTTTTGTCGCTTGGCGTCATTGACTTAAACCTGCCAAATCCGTTCATTCCTGTACCTTACAACGCCATTCCAACAGGATTCAATGGGTACTATAAATATTCAGGAAGCAATGGCGACAATGGTGCACTTCAATTGGTCTTTTTAAAGAATGGGAACC
Source organism: Flavobacteriales bacterium (assembly GCA_947453795.1). GTDB lineage: Bacteria > Bacteroidota > Bacteroidia > Flavobacteriales_D > Crocinitomicaceae > M0103. Next base: position 1,073 of record CANGIC010000016.1, on the reverse strand, counting down.
CCGTTGGCTCACTTACAGAAACATTTATTAATCAAACCGCCTACACGGCCTTCTCCTCTCCGATTATTCTCTTGGACACGCCGGATTCACTTGTTATTCTTGCCAGTTCGGGGAACAACCCAGGATCTACCCTCCTATTGGATGATCTTTCATTTACAGGAGGAAATGTAAGCTTAGAAGAATTTGCAACGATGGCTGTTTCCGTTTATCCAAACCCTGCACAACATCAAGTGTACATTCAATCCATTGGAATATTCTCCTATGAAATTGTTGACATGACAGGGAAAATTCTATTGGCTGAAAACAACCTCAATCAAGCAACTGCAGTGAACATTTCAAATCTTGACTCTGGATCCTACCTCGTTCGTATTGTTTCTAATAGTAAATCTTTGATAAAAACGCTTGTGATTGACTAACTTTCAATTACGAATTACGAATCATTGTTGTCCGACTAAAACACACTTTATGTTTTATCTAAACTGCACAGTGTATTTTTTGGTCATTTTGAATTATGTTCAGGTTTTGTTTGCTCGCTCACCTCCGCTCTTCGCTGCGGAATAGCCGCTGGGGCGGAATATCAAAAGCGAATTGTAGTGAGCTTCTCTAGTATTGACACCTGCGTTATAGATTAGGAAGCATGTATAAAGCACCCAATTGGACAATGGACCGCTGCGCTAAAGGACAAAGGACCTTTTAGATATCAAGATGTTAAGACATCAAGATTCTAAGACTGGTTATTACTTCGGCGGAGCCAACCATTTCCCCAATTCGTAATTGGACAATGGACCGCTGCGCTGATAGAACATAGACCGCTGCGCTAAAGGACAAAGGACCTTTTGGAAATCAAGATGTTAAGACATCAAGATTCTAAGACTGGTTATTACTTCGGCGGAGCCAACCATTTCCCCAACTCGTAATTCGTAACTCGTAACTCAAAAAAGTAACTCGTAACTCAAGAAGTAATTCGTAACTCAAAAAAGTAACTCGTAACTCAAGAAGTAATTCGTAATTAATAATAAAGCATTCCCGCAAGCGTAATAATAATCACCCCGATGATATTGAGAACGAATCCT
>CANGIC010000015.1 GCA_947453795.1 Flavobacteriales bacterium | reverse complement strand
GCAACTACAACCACTGGCAAAGGATTTACCGTTACCAACACTTGATCGGTATTGATACAGCCCGCAGCGCTTGTTCCTGTTACCGTGTAAGTTCCTGTCGCGGCAGGTGTAAATGCTGTTCCGTTGGTTACCACTGGTGCCCAAGTATAAGTTGCACCACCCGTTGCTGTTAAGGTAACCGTCTGACCAGCACATACTGTTTGATCCGCACCACCGTTAATTGTTGGCAATGGATTTACAGTGACTAGCACTTGATCTGTCGCCGTACATCCATTGGATGTTCCTGTCACCGTATATGTCGTTGTGACTGCTGGATTAGCTGTTACACTCGCTCCTGTTGTAGCACTCAAGCCCGTTGCTGGTGACCATGAATAGGTCGTTGCACCTGTCGCCGTTAAAGTTGTTGATCCTCCTGCACAATAACTGGCATCTGGACCCGCATTTACAGCAGGTGGTGTTGCCACTGTGACCACGACTTGGTCGGTAGAAGTACATGTGCCAGTAGTTCCCGTTACTGTATAGGTTGTCGTTACTGTTGGATTGGCCGTTACGCTTGCTCCTGTTGTTGCACTCAATCCTGTAGCTGGCGACCAAGTATATGTTGTTGCACCAGTTGCTGTCAAGGTTGTAGACCCAGCGTTACAAATAGTTACATCTGGACCTGCATTGACAGGAGTATTCGGTGTTACGGTGATACATTGGTTCTGCGTAAAAGTACATCCAAAGTTATCCGTAACTGAATATGTGTAACATGGTGAACCTGCTGCTGTAGGAGTTACAGTTGCTGTTGTTGCTCCAGTTGAAGTCAAACCAGTAGCTGCCGACCATCCTTGAGAAGCAATCGTTGGTGTAAAGGCACCGGTTGCTGCTGCAACAGTAAAGTTCACGTCCCAGTTAAAAATATACCCATTATCGATGGCAAGGTTATCCGTAACCTGAATTGTCCAAGCTCCATTCAATGGACAACCGATAAGATTTGAGAATGGATCCAATGGCATGTAGTTTCCTGCTGCGATTGAGCTACCGGCTGGATTTCCTGCGGTGACTACTGGACCATTTACTAAGTAGGTTGTTGCCGTTGGTGTGAAACAATAGTTAAATCCAGTACCTGGATTCGTTGTTCCATCATCGAGGGCATTTCCGAGATAAGTTCCATTCCCACCCTGACCGTAAGACTTCAAAATCATACTTTGACCATTAGGACAGATCAACACAATATTTAAATCCCCAAGGTAGGAGTGCTCTAAACTCAAACACACATTACTAAAGTTTGTAGCTGCAGTGACAGTCTGACCTGCAGCAAAACAATTTACGTTTATGGATGTGGTGTAGGATACACCAGAACCATCAGGTAAGAAGGTCGTTCCCGAGACAGGTGGCGTACAGTTTGGGACAAAAGGTGTCATGGCCACTGTGGCCGCAAGGTTCGAGGATTGCCCTAAACATATTGGATTTGGTGTTGCTGAGGTTGTAATTGTAGGTGTAGTCGCCACTTGGACAATCACAGTATAAGATAGGGTTGTTGGACAGTTGTTGGCATCGCGTACAACTAAACTCACTTGATAACTGCCTGAAGTGGTGTATGTGTAATTTACAGTTTGACCAGTCAATGTTACCCCATTCCCCATACTCCATGTGTAGGTATAAGGCCCAACACCACCACTACCCGCGGTTGCTGTGAATGTTGTAGATTGATTAGGACAACGTTTGATGATTCCTGAAACAGCAGCAGGAGTTGTACTCGCAATTCCACTTGTAATCGTTGGACAAGGTGTTGAACAAGAGATCGTACCTGCCCATCCCGTATTCACGATACTACCATCAGAAGTAAACACAAATGTCAAACATCCTGAAGCATTTGTAGGTGTTGCTGTAACTGTTCCTGGTCCCGTAGTTCCTGTGTACGTGCCCAAGGTTGGAGAAGCAGTATTTGGACCATTGTAAATCGTTAAGAAATCGAAATTCGCTTCCGTAGCAAAAGCCGTAAAATTCACAACCACCTTCGCCCCTGGAGTGGATGGACAAATGGTATATGTAAAGTTCTGCGAATTGGCATAATTCCCCGTACCTCCTGGATCGTAGAATGTTCCTGAGCACGCGGAAACTGTTCCATTCGTCATGGAATATGTCTGCGCAAAAGCACTCGATCCAATCATAGTGCTCAAAATAAACGCGGCGATGTAGTATATTTTCTTCATATCAGACAGTGCTTATTTCAACAAGATTGAACTTTGTGGTAGAATGTATATAATCTTATTTACTCCCTTTAACTTGATCATTTGCGCATCTTTCGTTGGGAAAAATTTATAGTGCAAAGGATTAAAGTTTGGACTTTCGAAGTCAGTTAGAAATTCACTTACAGTTACAAACTGCTCCGTTTTTGACGATAAAGGAATAAATTCCATCGATTCAAATTCTTGATATTTGCCTTCACTAACATTTTTAACCATGAATCCGAAACTGATATACTTATCCAGAAGTACCAACAAGTCGGCTTGATCAAGTTTTCGTGCATCTACCCATTCCTGGCCATATACTTCCACAATCTTTGCTTCGTTTGTCAATTCCTGACTTAAAGCAACGAAACAACTCAACATGAGTATAGCCGTCAATACGAACGATTTACATTTCATACAATTACCTTTAATGAACAAAATAAAGCGTGGAAATTGGCGCTAGATGGCGCTTGTAGTAGTTTCGTAAATACGCTTTTTTCGTTATTTTACAAGACGACGAAGATAGCAAGAAGTTGCCACTTTTCAGAAGAAATAAATTGTTTTTTCCTTATTGGGAAGTCCAATCGATACCTTTTATTAACAATTTTAAGGTATCGCTTTCAACACTCCCATTAATAATGTCAGTGCAATATTCCCATGAAGCATCTGAGGGCAAACTCATTAGAATAGATTCTGTCCTACCGCCAGACAGCAAACCAAACTTGGTCCCACGGTCATTTACTAGGTTAAACTCCACATATCTCCCCCTGCGCAAATTTCGCCAGTGAAGCTGTTCCTTGGTGAAGGGGAGTTTTTTTCCTTGCTCCACTTGTTGCTCGTAAAGCACAGGAAAGTTTCGGCCTAAATCGATGCAAAAGTTAAAAATTTGCTCTTTTGAATTGACCTCACTTGGCTTCAAATGATCAAAAAATATTCCGCCAATGCCACGGGTTTCCTCGCGATGTGGAATATAAAAATAGTCATCCGCCCATGGCTTAAATTTCGCGTAGAATGACTCGTCATATCGATCACAAATGGCCTTCAATCCATGATGAAATTGCACGGCTTGAGCAGGAATGATGTAATGTGGTGTAAGATCAATCCCTCCTCCAAACCAACATTCTCCTGAATCGAGCTCAAAGTAACGTACGTTCATATGAATGATCGGAACATGTGGATTTGACGGATGCAACACAATGGAAACTCCAGTTGCGAAAAAGTTATCCCCATCCAATCCCAGCTGTTTTTTCATGATGTCATTGACAGGACCAAAAACCGCTGAAAAAGCAACTCCGCCTTTTTCAATTACACCTCCGTTTGAAATGGTTCGTGTACGGCCTCCACCACCTTCGGTTCTCTCCCAAAGATCTTCCTGAAAGCTTGATTTTCCATCTACCTTTTCGAGGTGCTCACAGATGTAATCTTGAAGATTTCTAAACGCTGCTTCGATTGACTGTTTATCCATTGGTTCAATTGGATCTGATCAATTTATATTCTTCTTGACGAATGATGAACACATGGCTATTTTCGTACCCATTTCCAACACCTTTTTGACTCAGTTGAAAGGCATTCATTACTCCTTCACCGGGCTCAATTCCCATGAGTTGACTTGCTAAAAAATAAAAGGTGACATCAAATCCTTGAGCGGCCATTTTACTCAAATCAGCAGTATATGTCGTACGGTATTTGCGTAAGAATCGCTCTGTTTTTTCGTAGGTAAAATTCAAATCATTCGGGCTAGCAAAGTGGAAATGAAAACGATTCCTAAACGACGCCTTCATTTCATCAAAATTCATCCATTCGCGACTTCCGTAAATAGCTATGAATTGTGCGTCTGCCTTCGATGCATTCAAAGAATTCATGAATTTCAACGCTTGAAGCTTGTCACTCGCAGGAAATACAATGACTGTTTGCACTCCTTTACGCAAGAAGGTCGTAAAATTCTCCAGTGTGGCATCGATCAATTTCGGCCGATTTCCAGTGATCGGAGCGGTTGTAAATGCATTCCTGAAACTGGAATAAGCCACTTGATCCCTCTCACCTGTTGGTTTGATTAAAATAAATTGCTCTGTTTCTTTGTTGTTTAATGCAAAAATGGCCAATGCTGACTGTTGGGTTGCTTCTGAAGGTACAGCTTGCGTTACAAATTTATTGTTTTGAATGAGTGACGTTGGCAAGGAGATTGGGCAAGCCATTTGCACCTCATTTTCTTTGCACCAACGTGAAACCACAACAGCGCTCTCCATGGAAAAAGGACCGATGACCATGTCCATATCTAAAAACTCATCCTTCTCCACTATTTTTTTCACCGAAGCGCTATCACTTTTTACATCAAAAACATACACATTGGCATGTAAACCTAAAGATTCCAGTGAGTCCAAAGCCAATTTGGCACCCATGTAAAATTCCGTTGCAAAGTTGGCAAGCTGTTCGGGGTAACCTTCGGTGCGGTCCAAGTAAAACGGCAATAAAAGCGCGACATTGTATGTGTTTTTTGACGGGAAATCAATTGATTCCTCTGGTGCCACCACATTTTTCGGCAATACCTGACGAACTTTTACAAACTCAACTTTTTCTTTTTTAATCGGAATAATAATTCGATCTCCGGGCTTAATTTTCGTGTTCTTTAATCCATTTACGCGCTGAAGTTCAGTGGTTGACACCATGAAGCGTTTGGATATAATATAAAGCGTTTCGTGGGCCAAGACGATGTGATCGATGGTGGAATCAGAGAATGACAACTGAATAGTTGGATTGTCTTGAAAACGAATCGTATCCAGCTCCTCTAGAGGAACTTCTGTAAAATTATTGACATCCTCTGACAAGAAATCTTTCATCACCGATTTGATGACCAGTACTTGACCTACTTTCAACCCAAATTGGGCCTCAGGATTATCGGCCAAAATCGCATCAACGCTCACCCCATACTTCTTGGAAATGAAAAACAAGGTTTCCTTCGCCAACACCGTATGCCTTACCTCCACCATGGGAACAGGCACAAGGATGCGTTGACCTTCGACCAATCCTTTTTCACAACCGGGATTTGCTGTGATGATTTTTTCCAACGAAACATTGTAGGTTTTATGAATACCATATAGCGTATTCCCTGATTGCACAAAGTGCACATAGTATTTTACCCCAGATACAACTTCTATTGGTGGCGTTCCCTGCGCACGGAGGGCCGTAAAAACACCCAATAAAAGCGTGAAAATTAAATACCTCATTTTATTTTTTTTCTGGGGCATACCAATCCGAATGCCAGTTATTACTCCCATTCAATTGTAGCCGGTGGCTTCGAACTTATATCGTATGTCACGCGGTTAATCCCTTTTACCTGATTAATGATCCGGTTGGATATGCGCGCTAAAAACTCGTAGGGCAAGTGGCACCAATCGGCTGTCATTCCATCTGTTGAAGAAACGGCACGCAGCGCAACTGCATTTTCATAGGTGCGTTCATCGCCCATGACACCAACAGACTGAACAGGTAAAAATATCGCTCCGGCCTGCCAAACATCGTTGTACAAACCTTCTTCCTTAAGTCCTTGAATAAAGATATGGTCCACCTCCTGAAGAATGCGCACCTTTTCCTTGGTTACATCACCCAAAATGCGAATGCCTAAGCCAGGACCTGGGAATGGATGTCTATTTAATATGGCATCATCTATCTTAAGTGATCGCCCAATGCGACGCACTTCATCCTTAAATAGAAGCCGCAAAGGTTCAACTACTTGCAATTTCATGTAATCTGGAAGTCCACCTACATTGTGGTGCGATTTGATGGTTTGCGAAGGTCCGCCATTGACAGAAACGGATTCAATCACATCAGGATAAATTGTTCCTTGCCCCAACCATCTTGCATCTTTAACTTCTTTCGACTCGCGATCAAACACATCAATAAATACCTTTCCAATGGCTTTACGCTTGCGTTCAGGGTCAGTCTCACCAGCCAGTGCCGCATAAAATTCTTCGGAAGCATTAACCCCCTTTACATTCAACCCCATGTGCTTGTAGGAATCCAATACTTGCTCAAATTCGTGCTTGCGCAGTAATCCATTGTCCACAAAGATGCAATGTAAATTATCACCTATGGCCTTGTGCAAGAGTACTGCAGCTACCGATGAGTCTACTCCACCAGACAGTCCCAAAATCACTTTATCTGTACCAATTTTCGAACGAAGTTCGGCAACCGTCTCATCGACAAATGATTGGGGTGTCCAATCTTGCGCACATCCACAAACCCCAACGATAAAGTTCCGCAACAGTATTGCCCCTTCTGAGGAATGGTAGACCTCTGGATGGAATTGAATGGCAAATGTTTGTTCACCTTCGATTTCATATCCTGCCACTTCAACATCTTCTGTACTGGCAATGATATTATAGTGCGATGGGATCTTCTTGATGGTATCTCCGTGAGACATCCACACTTGACTGTTGTCTGACATTCCACGCATCAATACATTGGAGTGATCGATAAATGTCAAATGTGCGCGTCCGTATTCACGAATGGACGAAGGCAATACCTCCCCGCCAAAATGATGGGCCAAATATTGTGCACCAAAGCACACCCCCAACAAAGGCATTTTTCCTTTAATCGCAGATAAATCAGGTCTTGGAGATGCCTCATCGCGCACAGAGAATGGACTACCCGAAAGAATCACCCCTTTGATGTTGGGTGTAAGTTCAGGACATTTATTCCACGGGTGAATTTCGCAGTACACATTCATTTCACGCACCCTGCGCGCAATCAGCTGCGTATATTGCGAGCCAAAATCAAGAATTAAAATCATTTCATGCATGGCCCAAAGATACACTGAAATTGATGATTATTGGTGTGGTCGTACCTGTCAACCACCACTGAATTGTTAACAAGATTTCAACGACATTTTGTCAGCCAAGTTGGAATGGAACGATTTATGTCAAAGCGTGCGAAATTTACAACTAAACCCACCTTAAAGCTGCTAGATTTTACTTAAATTTGGCGCTTTGTTAACATGCAACTTGAACAATGATTTCAGACCTATTAAAGAAACTATTTGGGGATAAAACAGCGAAAGAACGCAAAGAATATCAACCCATTATCGATAAATCAAATGAATTTTGCGCACAATTCAAGTCGCTTTCTGACGATGAGCTCCGCGCAAAAACAACTGGATTTCAGCAACAAGTAAAGGATTCAATCGCTTCGTTGGAAGCAAGCTTATCTGAACTTAAAGCCGAAGCAGCAGACATTGCAACGCCAATTCATGAGAAAGAAGCGTTATTTGAGCGCATCGATAAGATGTCCAAACAAATCGACGAAAAAATCGAAGAAACTCTTGCCGTGCTTCTACCCGAAGCATTTGCTGTGGTCAAAGAAACAGCGCGCCGTTGGTCAGAGAATGGTCAATTGGTGGTGACGGCTCAAGATTTTGACAAAGCCCTTTCGGTGAAAAAAGACGGGATCACCATTCAGGGGGACCAAGCCATTTGGCACAACCAATGGACAGCTGCAGGTGCTGAAGTGAAATGGAATATGATTCACTACGACGTACAGTTGATGGGTGGCGCTGTTTTGCACCGCGGAAACATCGCGGAGATGCAGACGGGAGAAGGTAAAACGCTTGTAGCCACTTTACCGGTTTACTTGAATGCACTTTCAGGAAAAGGGGTGCATGTCGTGACAGTGAACGACTACCTTGCGAAACGTGACTCCGAATGGATGGGGCCATTGTATCAATTCCATGGCTTGAAGGTAGATTGCATTGACAAGCACACGCCGAACTCTGAAAGTCGTCGTCAAGCATACCTTGCGGACATTACCTTCGGAACGAATAATGAATTTGGGTTTGACTATTTGCGCGACAATATGGCAGGCGGTGTTGATGAACTCGTTCAACAAAAGCACCACTTTGCGATTGTCGATGAGGTCGATTCAGTCTTGATCGATGACGCACGTACTCCATTGATTATTTCCGGTCCTACCCCTCGTGGTGAAGAACATGAATTCCATCAATTGAAGCCGCGTGTAGAAAATGTTGTGGCAGCACAACGTAACTTTATCAACCAATGTTTGGCGGAAGCGAAAAAATTACTCGTGGTTATCAATGGTCAAGCAGAAGCGGGACAAGACGCCAAGCAAATGTTAGAGGAAGGTGGAATTGCATTACTTCGTGCACACCGTGGACTCCCTAAAAATAAAGCACTGATTAAATACCTTTCTGAGCCCGGAATTAAAGCACACTTGCAGAAGACGGAAAACTTCTACATGCAGGAGCAAGGAAAGAACATGAAGAAAATAGACAAAGAACTTTTCTTTGTTATCGATGAAAAAAACAACACGATTGAACTGACAGACAAAGGAATTACCCTTATTTCTGGATCTGACGACCGTGATTTCTTCATCATGCCAGATATCGGGTCTGAGATTGCTCGCCTACAAAAAGAAGGGTTGGAGAAAGAGGCCTATTTGGAACGAAAAGATGTGTTGGTGCGTGATTACAGCATCAAATCAGAACGTATTCACTCTGTAAATCAATTGTTAAAGGCCTATACCCTCTTTGAAAAGGAAGTGGAATATGTGATCTTGGACAGCAAAGTGAAAATTGTCGATGAACAAACAGGCCGGATCATGGAGGGTCGACGTTACTCAGATGGTTTGCACCAAGCGATTGAAGCCAAAGAGAATGTTACCGTTGAAGCAGCCACGCAAACGTATGCAACAATTACGCTTCAAAATTACTTCCGTATGTACCACAAATTGGCGGGTATGACAGGAACAGCTGAAACTGAAGCTAAAGAATTGTGGGACATCTATAAATTGGATGTACTGGCCATTCCTACCCATCGTGCATTGATCCGAAAAGACCAGAATGACTTGGTGTTCAAGACGGCACGCGAGAAGTACGCTGCAGTAATTGATGAGATTGAAAAGTTGGTAGCACAAGGTCGTCCGGTCTTGGTAGGTACAACAACGGTTGAGATTTCGGAGTTATTGAGCCGAATGCTCAAGATGAAGAACATCAATCACCAAGTATTGAATGCGAAATACCACCAAAAGGAAGCAGAGATTGTGGCCTTGGCGGGGAAAGCGGGAGCGGTAACGATTGCCACCAATATGGCCGGTCGTGGAACGGATATCAAGCTTGGTGAAGGAGTGAAAGAAGTGGGTGGTTTAGCCATCATCGGAACGGAGCGCCACGATTCACGTCGTGTTGACCGTCAGTTGCGTGGTCGTTCTGGTCGTCAAGGTGATCCAGGATCATCTCAATTTTTCGTGTCCTTGGAAGATGACTTGATGCGTAAGTTCGGTTCTGAGCGTATCGCCAAGTTAATGGACCGCATGGGACTGAAAGAAGGCGAAGTGATTACGCACAGTATGGTTTCCAAATCGATCGAGCGTGCTCAAAAGAAAGTGGAAGAAAATAACTTCGGTGTGAGAAAGCGCTTGTTGGAATACGATGATGTCATGAATGCGCAGCGTAAAGCCATTTACAAAAAACGACGCAACGCCTTGTATGGTGACCGAATGGACTTGGATATCGACAACATGTTCTACGATGTGTGTGAATCGACTGTATTAGCCCATGGAAAAGAAGCATTTGAGGCCTTTGAATTGGATTTGATCCGTTTGATTGGTATCGATTCGCCGGTGACTCAACAGGAATACGTATCAATTGACCGTACTGAGCTTACTGAAAAGGTGTACCAAGCGATGCGTGAACAATACGACCGTAAATCTGAAAAGGTAGCCCACCGCGCATTCCCTCAAATAAAACATGTGCATGAGACCATGTCCGACAAATACAAGAACATTGTATTCCCATTAACAGATGGTCGTCGTGAAATGCGCATGATCATCAACTTGGAAGAAGCGTATAAATCGGAAGGAGCAGCGATTGCACGTGCCTTTGAGAAGAATGTGATACTTGGAAAAATTGACGACGAGTGGAAAGAGCATTTGCGTGAAATGGATGACCTTCGTTCGGCAGTGCACAACGCACAATACGAGCAGAAAGATCCATTGTTGGTATATAAACTCGAGTCGTTCGAATTGTTTAAATCGATGTTGTTGCGATTGAATGGTGAAGCCGTTGAAATGTTAATGAAGTTAGATCTTCCTGTAGAACAAGAAGTGCAAAGCACCAATAAGGAGATCACGCATCAGAACAACTATGCGAAGGCACAAACGAATCAAGATTCATCTACTACAGCTACTACTCCACCTCAATTTAGCAGCAATCAAGCCAATCAACAGGCCATTCGCAATTCTATGCCTCAGCAAGAAAAGCAACAGCCCGTTGTCGCTGATCCTAAAATTGGACGCAATGACCCTTGTCCTTGCGGAAGTGGGAAGAAGTACAAACAATGTCACGGGAAGTAATTTTCTGAACAGATGACGGGCATTCATTCGGTTTCAATCGTTGGGACAGGCAATGTTGCCCATCATTTAGGGAAAGCTTTTCGTGAAGCAGGAATTCATGTTTCGGACATTTATGGGAGAAATCGCGCTTTAGCTGAAGAACTTGCATTAACATTAGGGTGCTTCGTAGCTCAATCGCTGGATGAATTGTCAGGTGATATCATCCTATTGTGTGTGTCTGATGATGCCGTAGTTGATTTGGCATCAAGTATTTCTGAAAATCGACGTTTGGCTTACACCTCAGGATCAATACCCTTGTCATTATTGCCAAGCAGAACATTTTCTGGAGTTTTCTATCCCCTACAAACCTTCTCAAAGAACCGTGAAATTGACATGAGTACTGTCCCTTTTCTCATTGAAGGAAACACACTTCAACATGAATCGGAATTGATGCAATTGGCTTCGAGAATAAGTCAACACGTCCTTTCCGCCAATTCGAACGACCGACTGCATTACCATATCAGTGCTGTGTTTGTTAATAATTTTGTCAATCATCTGTTTTCAAAAGGAAAAGAACATATCGAGGAGCATGGACTTGATTGGGAAGTACTTCAACCCTTGATTCACGAAACCATTGGGAAGATTTCAGATTTAGACCCACTTCAGGCACAAACAGGACCGGCACTGCGTAATGACCAGCTTACCATTGAACGCCACCTGAATGCATTGGAAGGAAAGTCCAAAGAAATCTATACCCTACTTAGTCAGAGCATTCAACAATCTGCAAAAAAATGATCAGTTACAAGGAAAGACTCAATCACATCACCACCTTTATGTTTGACGTTGACGGGGTGCTAACAACAGGCGATATCATGCTGTTTAAAGATGAAATCGTGCGCACATTGCATTCGCGTGACGGCTATGCCTTGCAATATGCTGTTAAAATGGGCTACCGCATCATGATCATTACAGGAGGAAACTCAACGGATGTCCGCGATCGTTTACTTGGACTGGGCGTTCATGAGGTCCATCTTTCCTCGTTCAATAAACTGAATGTATACAACGACATCAAACTGCGCCATAATTTGCGGGATGAAGAAATCTTGTACATGGGTGACGACATTCCTGATTTTCAAGTGATGAATGCTGCTGGTGTTGCCACTTGTCCACAAGATGCGGCGATCGAAATCAAACACATCAGCCATTACCAATCGCCGTTCAGTGGTGGAAAAACATGTGTGAGGGATGTCATTGAACAAACATTGCGCGTTCAGAAGAATTGGTTTTCAGAAGAAGCGTTTGAATGGTAATTAGTTGCGGATAATTCGCCCCTTACACAAGATTTCACTGCCATTCGAACGTACAACATACAGATAAAGACCAGCTTCAAAGCGTGTCAAATCAAGTTTAATGGACTGCGTAAAGGCCCCTGTTAACACTTGATTTCCAAAAGCATCCATCAATTGAATGGAATAATCTCCTTCTACTGGAAAATCTATTGTTACCTCGCCGTTCGAAGGATTTGGATACACGCGAACACCAGAAATAGTCTCCTGCTCTTCAATGCTTACAAGTGGATTGTAACTTGGACCAATTGGAACTACAGGATACAAATCGTTAGGTCCTATTTTACACACAAAAACACTGTTTCCGCCAGCGCCAAAGGACGACACATACCCAGTGAAAATCGCTCCTCCATCCGATGTTGATATCAGTTCACCCGTCACATCTTCACCGGTATATCCCACTTTAAACAGGGAGTTATCGTACCACATGTTCTCACTTTCACGCACCAAGGCAATGTCGTAGCCACCTGGAAAGGTACTGGCATCTTTGTACCTGAACGCGACATATTGCTTCATGTTCGAGCCATAGTCTGTAATTTGATCCGCAATTTTATCAAACCCCGAGGTCAAGGCATATTCGTAATCGTAGGTTCCGTTTGTTTTTATCCGTCCAAAATATTCGTCATAATCCGCACTCATGGACCAACCCACAAAGTTCACACGGTCCAAGACGAGCGAAATATCGTTGATTCCCGCATTTCCATTATTTCCTGTTTGTAAAAACCATTCTATGTCCCCAGAATCTTTGATGCGCATGACAAATCCTTTGTACATGGAGGAATCAGTGTTATAAAGTGCTCCGGCCACAATAAATGTAGAGTCATTCAATTGTTCAATGACATTCGCACGATCTTCACCTGACCCACCGATTTGCTTTGTCCAAAGTGTATCTCCCTGAGAATTTGTGCGCACGATAAAAATGTCGTCATCTCCACCAAGTGTTGAGTTGCTTTCCCCCACCATGATCACCCCAGTATCTTTGGTCAGCGCTGCATCATTCACTTTATCCCATTCCGTTCCACCGTATGACTTCTCCCAGAGCATTGTTCCCACCTCATCGGTTTTTACCAAATAATAATCATAGGCCCCAGCTCCCATCGAATTGGTGAACCCAGCGAGGTAATAACCCACACCTTGTTTGTAAAGTACCCTTCGCGCAAAATCCGTTTCTGCACCGCCATAATGTGTGGACCACATATAGGTTCCCATACTGTCCAATTTCAATAGAAAGGCATCGGACGGTCCTTCGGAAAAACTGCTCGAACCACCACAGACCATGTAGGTACTGTCAGAATCTTGCACGACACCTTGACCAAAGTCATAGCCATTGTTTGAAAACAACTTAAAGAACGCGATTTGCGAACTAGCTTGTTGACTACACATTACCGCGGTCAAACAAAAAATGAATGTTACAATGCGCATCTGAATCTAAACATAAATGAATCACCATAGCCCTTCTTACTGAAGGAGCCATAAACATCTTCCAATCCTACTCCGACGTTGAATTTCTTAAAGTTGAATTGCGTGTAATACCCTGCACGAAAGCCAGTGAAGCCGCCATAACTTACATTCACCCCAAAAGACACGGTGTTGACTTTAATTTGTGCTCCGGCATATACCATCGGCACTGCAGAAAGTGTTGGATACATGCGAATTCCGTAAAACCCTTGCACCATGGCATCTTCCATTTCCGAAACCATTTTACCCACTTGAATCACCGCAGGCATCATCTTCCAGCCCGAACCCGAAGTTGAATCGACATGAAGCGTATCCGACAAGCTGAATGAACCATTGAACACGCTCCCTGTTCCATAGAGCTGATCGAAGGTCAAGCCATTGAATGACACTTGCGTATTCGCAGCATAGGTTGTGACTGGACTGCTCAAATAGGCCGCCCCAAGATTTTTCACTAAAAATTGTACATAGGCCGTTTTTCCTTGAACAATTTCTACGGGCATGCGGTAGTCAAAGTCAATTCCGATCCCGACCCCTTTAAAATAATTTGCTCCAGTGGATGCGGCATAGCCACCGTCGAGGGTTAGACTCAATGAATCTGCATTGGCCGTTTGGTAAAGTGTTCCTTCACGCATACGTGCAGTGACGAATGAACTGATGCCATAAACATTTAAGCTGATGTTCGATTTTGTTTTTTCGTCAATGGCACCAATTCCAAACTTTTGAAAAGTCCAAAAGCTTCCTGTGCTGCCAGAAAGTGATGCTTCTGCCCCAAGATAGGATTCATTTCCATTGAACACCAGTCCAAATAAATCTTTGGAATAAAGCAAGGAGCCAATCGCAGTGTAGCCAGCGCGAACGACAAGTCCATATTTTTCTTGACCAAAAAACTTCAGATCTGTATTTCTATATTCTACTTCACCTGTCAATTCTACGCCGATGCGGTTTATTCCTTTGTGGCGATTGAAGGCAAAATCAGACATCGCATTGGTAATTTCTCCACCACTGACAAATTTCTGGATAAGTTCACTACTCAATGAACTTGACGAAAGATCGTAATGTCCTTGGAGGATAATTTCATGCGCATGCACCAGTGTATCGTGTTGCTGAGGAAGCAAGCGCTGAGCAAAAGACTGAAGGCCAAAACCTAGCGCGATGAATAGCATTAAACTTTTCATAGTACCGCTCTCAATTTAAACCGTGCTTTCAATTTCACCGCCATGAATGCTCCAGCAGGAATACTCATCATCTCGTTCAAGCCCGAAGTAGGATTTGGCGTATTCAATTCCACTTGAACGGCAACCTTCTTGATCATATCCAAATCGAGAATCATGGCTTCTGTTAAAACAAAAGAAACGTCAGAATTCATTTTTTGAAGATGATCAACAGGATCCACAAGGCCCAGTTTCGCTGACTTCACATCTGATGTCCCCGTTACCGTGTGCATGACATTTCCAGCTTCGTCCATTAAGAACAAAGTCGCACCAGCTGACAATGGAATCGCATTGCTTGCATTCAAGACCAATTCTCCCGATTCGATATGCGTGCCTTGTTGATTCTGGTTCACGTTAAAATCAAAGGTGTCACGAAGTGTCAATCCATCAGCACCAACTGACAAAGGCATCTGTGCCTTAATGCGCACTTTCAATCGGCTATTCGGGAAAATCTCATTCCATCCACCCGACACATTGCCCCATGGATTTAACTCAATTTTATAACCCAAGGTATGCTTCTTCCCAAGGTTCTCAAGGTATTGCTCCACATTGCTATTCGTTTGATCGAATGAGAGCACTTCCGTCGAATTCACAAGTGTGGACCATGAACCCGTCGCAGGATCAAGAAAAACAGGCGTACCAATTTGAGGTGCCGATAAACTTACCGTGTTTCCTGTATAGTTTGTGTTTTTCACCAAAGAGATGGTTGCCTTTGCTCCTACTTTCAATCCATTAATGACTTCAATTTGAATGTTCGATGAAGGCAAGTCAATTGTTCCTGCTATCAAATTTGCCAAGGGCTCCAACAAGTAATCGGTTGTATCTGAAATACTCAGATTGCCAAAATAACCGCGGGCATAATCAATCTTCACGTCTTTAAATTCGGCTTCCACTTTAAATACATGCTGTGGCGAGATGGATACCGAAGGTCCAGATGGGTCAGATGTCACCTGTAACTTGGATTGTAGGATATTAAATCCTGCACCATCCATCCCTGTTAAGTCGATGTCATAACCAGAAAGGTCGAGCACTGCCGTTGCGATGCCAGGTGAGGCAATTGTACCTGCTGGTGCTTGGTAATTTTGGAGAAATGGCACCCCATTTTTTGATACCCCAGGTAACTGAACTGCGAAAAACGCTACTGTTCCAATGGGATTATAAACCTTCAAATCTATGCTTCCATTCGAAACTCTAATTTTCTTCAGTTGAATACCATCCACATTCAAGGTATGCTCCTCAATTTGATTCACAATGCTAAATCCTGGTGTAATTGTCAAGGAGCCATTTACATTGAAGTCCTGAACAATTGTGGTGTCGGGAATCGTTATGAATTTATCAATCCCAAAATCTATAATCGTTCGGGTCAAGTCCAATTCATAAAACCCAGCGCCATTTATCGCCAAGGTCGAATCGTTCACTAAATTCTTGAACGAAAGCGTATCATTTACAATAGGTGCCACCCAATCGGAGTCCCAATTTGTTTTCTCCTTCCGACATGACATCGTTAGTGGAAGCAAGAGAAGTGCGTATATGGCTATTTTTTTCACAGCGTTAAGTCGTTAACTCGTTTAATTCGTTGGCTAGGCGCGTTCGATGATGACCGCATATCCTTGTCCTACACCAATACACATCGTCACCAATGCATAGCGCTTATTGGTTCGTTGCAGTTCGATTGCCGCAGAATGCAGAATGCGTGCTCCTGACATCCCAAGAGGGTGTCCGAGTGCAATAGCGCCACCGTTTGGATTGATGCGTGGATCGTTATCTACCAAGCCAAGTGTTCGCGTGCAAGCCAGTACTTGTGCAGCAAATGCTTCATTCAACTCAAGAACATCCATTTGATCGAGTGTAAGTCCTGTTCGTTGCAGCACCTTTTGTGACGCATATACTGGACCAATCCCCATAATTCGGGGCTCAACACCCGCTACAGCAGCTCCAACGATGCGTGCCAATGGAGTAAGATTCTGCGATTTTACCGCATCTAGAGACGCCAATAACAAGGCAGCAGCGCCATCATTCAAACCTGAGGCATTTCCAGCGGTTACTGTTCCCTCCTTTTTAAATGCTGGTTTCAACCCAGCGAGGGTGTCCATTGTTGTTGAAGGACGCATAAATTCATCCGCAGCAAAAGAAATGGGATCTTTGCGCTTTTGTGGAATCAACACGGGTGCTATTTCTAAAGCAAAGCGTCCATTCGCCTGAGCGATAGCTGCCTTTTCTTGCGACCATACGGAAAAGCGATCTTGAGATTCACGATCTATGTTGTACATTTCAGCGAGATTCTCCGCCGTATTCCCCATGCTATCAACGCCGTAAATTTCTTCCATGATTGGATTGATAAAGCGCCAGCCGAAAGACGAGTCATACATTTTGGCATCACGACCATAGGCAGATGTTGTCTTCGAAATCACCCAAGGACCGCGTGTCATGTGCTCAACTCCACCTGAAATATAGACCTCGCCTGCTCCATCGCCAATGGCACGCGCAGCATTCACTGTTGCCGCCATTCCGGAAGCACAAAGTCGATTGACCGTCTCCCCACCGCTTTGAACAGGAAGACCTGCCAGCAATCCAGCCATACGGGCCACATTTCGGTTGTCTTCACCTGCTTGATTGGCACACCCCAGAATCACATCTTCGATGAGCGCAGGATCCAACTGTTGATTTTTTGCCATCAAGGCACGAATCGCATGCGCTGCTAAATCATCCGCACGAACACCTGACAAGGTTCCGCCAAAACTTCCAATCGGTGTACGAACACCATCTATAATAAATACCTCTTTCGACATAGTTTCAATTTCGCAGTTAAAGATAACAAATTATAAGGTGTCAATCTACCCCATTTTTAGCATGTTCATTTTTGAAGAAATCCCTTTTAAAATCGCTGAATACATGACCAATGTTCTTTAAAAACCCCGTGTTACATCCGACTTTTGAGAAATAAACGAACGATATGAAACCAAAAGAAAACACTTTTACGCTAACTTTTTTAGGAGGTGCGGGTACTGTTACAGGATCAAAAATTCTGATCGAAACTCCTCAAAAAAAAGTACTTATCGACTGCGGGCTTTTTCAAGGGCTCAAAGAACTGCGGAAACACAACTGGGAAGATTTTCCCATAGACCCTTCGAGCATTGATGAACTCATTCTAACACATGCCCATCTCGACCACTGCGGATATATACCTTTACTCGTAAAAAAAGGATTTAAGGGTTCAATTCATTGCACCTACCCTTCAAAGGAATTGGCGGAAATCATTTTGCTGGATAGCGCTAAAATTCAAGAAGAAGATGCAGAGCGTGCCAGCCGCTACAACTATTCAAAACACAGTAAACCTGAACCTTTGTATAAAATAGCGGATGTTGTCATTGCCATGAAGCAGTTTGTCCCCCATGATTTGCATGAGTGGATTATCGTCGATGAGAACATTAAATTTCAATTGTTGAATGCTGGACATATCTTGGGTTCTTCCTTTGTTGACTTGCGCGTTCACGACAAAAAAATTGTTTTCAGCGGAGATATCGGTAGAAAAGATCCCATGCTCATGTATCCACCAGCTAAAATTGAAGATGCCGATTATATCGTGTTAGAATCTACCTATGGCGACCGCGTTCATGAAATTGCCGATGTCAAAAGTGAATTGCTCAAGGTCATCAACGAAACCTATCAAAATCGCGGGGTGTTAATGATTCCTTCCTTCGCCGTGGAACGTACCCAAGAATTGATTTACCTTTTGTATCAACTTCGCCTGGAAGATAAACTGCCGAAAATTCCGATCTACCTCGATTCTCCCATGGGCATTCATTCGTCCAATGTGTATAATTCATACCAAGATTGGCAAAACATTTCCCATTATGAGCTCAGTAACATGTATAGTGATGTTATCTTTATCTCTAATTTTGAACAATCAAAAGCAACCGTGGCAGACAAGCACCCGAAGATTATATTGGCAGGAAGCGGCATGATGGAAGGCGGACGTATTCTCCATTACATGAATCAACACATTGAAAATGAAAAGAACACCTTGCTTTTCGTTGGTTTTCAAGGTGAGGGAACCCGCGGTCGTGCCATTTTGGAGGGTAGCCCTGAGATCAAGTTTTTTGGAGAATACCGACAGGTTAACTGTCAAATTCGTTCCATTTCATCACTTTCAGCACATGCCGATCAAGGAGAAATGCTGGACTGGCTGAGAAACTTCAAAAAAGCACCGACAAAAATCTTTCTCAATCATGGCGAACCCCATCAAACCGATGCCCTTCGTGCAAAGATTGAATTTGAATTTGATTGGTCCATAGAAATTCCTAAGTTGAACCAGCAATATACATTAACTTAACATCAATGAGCACCTACAAACCTATTGACGCGCAAGACATCCACTATTTCCAAAACTTACTCAACGAGCGCTGTATCGCCGATCGGGAGGTGCGTCGCGTTTACGGACACGATGAAACCGAGGACATCACCATTGTTCCTGATGTTGTTTTAAAGCCAGAAACGACCACTGAGGTGTCGGAAATTATGCGTTACTGTAACGCTCATTCAATCGTAGTGACACCTTCTGGTGCGCGCACAGGTTTGAGTGGAGGTGCAATTCCAGTCTATGGCGGAGTAGCCCTTTCGATGGAGCGTTTCAATAAAATTATATCGATTGATGAGCGCAATCATCAGGTCATCACAGAACCAGGGGTCATTACGCAAGTGTTGCAAGATGCTGTGCGTGAAAAAGGGTTGTTTTATCCACCCGACCCAGCGAGCAAAGGAAGTTGTTTCATTGGTGGAAATGTATCTGAAAATTCAGGTGGACCAAAAGCCGTGAAATATGGTGTGACCAAAGATTTCGTCTTGAACCTTGAAGTGGTTTTACCCAATGGAGAAATCATTTGGACGGGTGCGAATGTATTGAAGAATGCTACGGGCTACAATTTAACGCAGCTTATTGTTGGATCTGAAGGTACGCTGGCCATCATCACAAAAATTGTACTTCGCCTCATCCCCCATCCTACCCACGACTTGCTCATGTTGGTTCCCTTCTTCGATGCGGAGAAGGCCTGTGAAGCCGTTGCAGCAATTTTCCGTGCAGGAATCACACCGAGTGGATTGGAATTTATGGAACGTGATGCCTTGACCTGGACACAATCCTTTACAGGTGATACCTCCATTCCGGTGAAGGAGAATCACCAAGCCCATTTATTGATTGAAGTAGACGGCTTTGATCCCGACCAATTAATGGGTGAATGCGAGAAGATCATGGGGGTATTGGAAAACTTCGAAACAGACGAAATACTCTTTGCTGAATCTGAAGCGCAGAAGGCAAGTTTATGGGCCTTGCGTCGCAAAGTTGGTGAGGCAGTGAAATCGCAGTCCATCTACAAAGAAGAAGATACCGTAGTCCCGCGCTATGAATTGCCAGCACTTTTATCCGCGGTGAAGCGAATTTGTCGTCAATATGGATTGCATTCCGTGTGTTATGGTCACGCGGGGGATGGAAATTTGCATGTCAACATCATCAAAGGCGATCTGACCGATGAACAATGGGAAACTGACTTACCTGTAGCTATTCGTGCCTTGTTTACTGAAGTTGTTGCGCTTGGCGGAACATTATCCGGAGAACATGGCATTGGACTCGTACAGCAACCCTATATGGATATTGCTTTCCCAGAAATCACCTTGCAATTGATGCGTCAAATCAAAGAGGTGTTCGATCCGAAAGGAATTTTGAATCCTGGGAAGATTTTTACGAAAGTATCAGCTAACTGAAATAAAAACTAAAGTAACCATTCCATAAATTTGTTCTATCTTTGATAGTATCAAATGATAGTATGAATACATGAATCCTCCCTATTTAATTACTCCTGAAATTTTAAAGCTCATCGTTTCTATTTCAGAAAAAATAGGACAAATCAACGCGAAGTTTCTCGATAAGCCGTCACCTAAACTCAGAAAAGAAAACCGCATTAAGACAATACATTCTTCATTGAGTATTGAAGGAAATACACTCACCGAAGAACAAATCACCGCTCTCCTTGAGCACAAACGAATCATTGGTCCGGAGAAAGATGTAAATGAGGTTTTGAACGCTATAAAAGTGTATGAAGAACTGAAGTCATTCAATCCAACAGCTTCAAAATCATTCTTACAAGCTCACGAAATCATGATGAATGGTTTAGTGAAAGATCATGGAAAATACCGCAACAAAGGGGTTGGCATTATGGCCGGTGATCGGATTGCTCATTTGGCTCCACCAACGGAGAATGTGCCGCATTTGATGAATGATCTATTTGATTATCTCAAAACATCAAAAGAAATACCTCTAATAAAAAGTTGTGTTTTTCATTATGAAATGGAGTTCATTCATCCCTTCATTGATGGGAACGGAAGAATGGGAAGATTATGGCAAACGTTGATTTTAATGAAAGCATATCCTGTCTTTGAATTCATTCCTTTCGAAAACATCATTCATAAAACCCAAAGTGATTACTATCACGCGCTGTCACAAAGTGACAAATCAGGCAGTTCAACCCCTTTTATTGAGTATATGCTGAAGGTGGTTGATGATTCGTTGCATACGATACTTGATTTCAAAGGGCGAGTGATGTCCGCAGAAGATCGCTTAAGCTATTTTTCTGAAATATGTAAATCTGAGTTCACTCGGAAAGATTATATGGGTGTCTTCAAAGAGATATCCACAGCAACGGCCAGTCGGGATCTAAAACTAGGAATTGAAAGCGGTTTGTTTGAGAAAGAAGGAGATAAAACCAAGACGATTTACAAAAGATTAAAATAGCTATGCATGTTCTGACATCGGAGAACAATGTCAATTTGTCTAATTATTCACAACTGATGCGTCAAATCAAAGAGGTGTTCGATCCGAAAGGAATTTTAAATCCCGGGAAGATTTTTACGAAAGTAGGACGTTAAGCGCCTAACCTATATGCTTCAATATTGCGCAAAGTTGAGCTAATCGCTGTCATTCTCCGCTCTCGCTCTGTTTCACTCTCCTTGTGCGGTAATATTGAACTCCAATACCTCGATTCTTTCGGATGTCTCAATACGAAGAAAATAATGACCCTGATTTAGCAAGTGAACATCCAGCTGCGAAAAGTTCTTGTTTTCACATAGAACAACTTGTCCGAGGTGATTGATGATTTGAAGTGATTGTAAAGCTTCGGAAGGCAGTATCCCAGCGATAGAAATTGTATGTTGACTAGGATTCGGGAATACAGCGAATGAGGATTGACCTGCTAAATGCTCTAATCCACTCACACTTCCATTGTTCCCAATATTGTCCACATAAATGATGTTGTCTTGTGTTCGATTGGAAAGATTGAAGTCTGGGAAAATGATAATTTGATCCACGACTTGAGGATATACGCCGATCAGACCACACACATTAAACTCCATTTCCTCCCACTGGTTAATCAAGGTATTTGGTTTTTTAAGTTCCGGTTGTGCCGCATTTGAAGAAGAGGCAAATTTGAGCCCTACATCACTAATCACCGTTTTATACACCATGATACGAAACACACAATTCGTTGCATCAAATGAAAAAGACCCTATTCCCGCTCCATGCTGTGATTCAAATCCAGCCCATGGCTTACCTAACTGAAGTGCCGTAAATTTTGCGACAAACAACGACGAATTGATTCCCGAAGGATCTGGATTGTCCACAAATTCAAGTGGCGGATTACTTGCATCTTCAAAAGTTGTCCAAGTCCAATTAATGCCTGTACCTCCTACTTCGAAGTCAATGGGTAAATTTTGAGCTTCCGCACCCAATGCGAAAGAAAAATACAATATACTAAGGGTAATCTTTTTCATTTCACACGATTAGGAATAATTATTGTCAAATATACAATAAGATAGTTCACGATAATTTTATTTTTCAGTTTTGCGCCAAACTTCGGATTGTTATAAAATTCCCTAAACATCTCAAGTCGACATATGTTATACTTTATGTCAACAAACTTGAGGACAATTACGAAGATGCGCATGGAAAACAAGTCAGCCAATGAGTCCCCTCAAAAACAAGAAATTGTCATTGTTTGGTTCAAGCGTGATTTGCGCTTCACCGACCATGCTCCATTGTATTTTGCGCAAAAACAAGACTTACCCGTACTTCTGCTCTATTGTTTTGAACCATCGGTAATGGCATACCACGATAGCGATGTGCGACATTGGCGCTTCGTGCATCAATCACTAATGGATATGCAAGATAAACTCCATGGACTGAATGCGCGCTTGTACATCTTTCATGAAGAAGTTTCCACTCTATTTTCTTCCTTGCAAGAACATTACACCATTCAAACGATATTCTCCCATGAAGAAATTGGAAACAACCTCACCTTTGATCGCGACAAGGCGTTGAAGATTTTCTGTCGTAAAAACGCAATCGACTGGAAGGAATTCCCAACGAATGGTGTTGTTCGACGATTGAAATCTCGAGTTGATTGGGAGAAAATATGGAAGCAACGCATGGAATCCAAACCGTGTATTGTTGATGAGGAAAATTGGAAGTTCCTGTGTTTGAATTCCGCCTACTACGAAGCGCTAAAAGGTCCGGAATTGAGTGCCGAAATCACTTCAGCTAACTCAAACTTTCAACCCGGCGGTGAAACCTCTGCTTGGAAATATTTGGATGGATTTTTAAAAAACCGACATGTCAACTATGCCAATCACATCTCGAAACCCAGTTTAAGTCGCACGAGCTGTAGCAGAATATCTCCCTACCTCGCCTATGGAAATATCAGTATGCGCATGGTGTATCAATACACGATGCAGCATTATTCCAAATCGCGAAACAAGCGTGCACTAACTCAGTTTATTTCGCGCTTACATTGGCACTGTCACTTTATGCAGAAGTTTGAAGATGAATGTCGCATCGAATTTGAGCCCTTCAATCGAGCTTACGCCGCTGAAATTAAACCCAAGAATGAATCCTACATCAAGGCGTGGCAAGAAGGTCAAACTGGGGTTCCCATTGTTGATGCCTGCATGCGCTGTCTAAAGGAAACGGGCTATATCAACTTTCGAATGCGCGCCATGGTGGTGTCATTTTTTGTCTTCAATTTATGGCAAGATTGGCGAGAATTGCATTTTCTAGCAAGACAGTTCCTCGATTACGAGCCAGGAATCCACTACCCTCAAATCCACATGCAAGCCGGCATTACGGGAATGAATACAATCCGTATTTACAACCCCATCAAGAATTCAATCAAACACGACACCGAGGGAGTATTCATCCTTAAGTGGGTGCCCGAATTACGCGCAATCCCCATTGAATTTATTCATGAGCCATGGAAGATGAGCGCCATGGAACAACAGTTGTACGACTTCACCATAGGTATTGATTACCCCTCGCCCATTGTCGATCTGGAAGAAACACAACGTTTTGCCTCAGAAAAAATGTGGGAATCACGGAAGGATGATGAAGTAAAAATAGATGCTGTAAGAATTTTAAAGAAGCATGTAAATACGAAGAATGGAAAATCACCAATTTAAAATCAAGAAAAGTTAGAAAACCAAAGAAATAATTTATTTTTGAATCAACACAAAACTCAAACTAAGAAAAAGTCCACTTTAGTTTGAAGAAGTTCATTATATGTTTCTCCGAATGGTAAAGTATTTTTCTTGTTGGATTCTTTTTGTTAGTCCATTCTTTTTATTTTCTCAATCCTCATCAATCATCGGTAATGCTTCATTGAATGAATACCCCTATGGAGTATGCGCTGACAACTCAGGAAATGTGTATTTCTGAGCAACAAGCAACAATGAGTCTTGGGTATTCAAACGTGATGCAAACAACACCATAATTTGGAGCACAAAATTGAATACCGTTGCTTCAGGATTTTCATCCGACGTTTCGTACGTTGACATTGTTGGAGATACTGTCTTTGGTTGTGGGTGGCTAAAAACAGAGACATCCATTGAAGGGGGCGTACTTTTTAAACTCAATGCAACTACAGGAACACCCTATTGGGTAAAATCAGAATCTGTAAGTAAAACGTATTTCACTAGTGTGAAATATGCGAATGGAAAATACTTCGCTTCAGGTTCACAGGTTAACAATGACGCAGGATATAATGGGAAAGTAATGGCCGTTTCAAGTTCGAATGGGAGCATCATTTGGCAAACAAACGCCATTGGAATTTCGTTTCCGGGTTTCGACGTTGATTACATCGATGATTTTTATTCCTCGACAGAAATGGTCAATGGAAAAATGTTTATAACCGGACGGTCTTATGTTAGTGCGACACCAAATAACATGCGCACCATCCTTTTGGGTATAAATGATGTTGGAACCATTTTTCTGCAGAAATATTTAGAGTTTAATGTCTCCGCATCGGCCGACTCTCGTTTTTATGGCATCAGCATTGAATATGATGGCCCTGATTCACTTGTTGTGCTTCAATACGGTGATGATAACTGCAATGGTTGCACAGACAACAAAGCAAGCTTAATTAAAACCGATTTGAATGGCATTGTATCCTGGTGTAAGGAGTTCGATTTAAATGGCATTTCATTGGAAGTTGGACGAGGATTAAACATTACACCAAACAGTTACGTGTTCTATGGTTACGCCAATCTGAATCAAAACAACTCCAAAATGTTTGCTGTAAAGACAACGAAAACAGGCGTTTTTCAATTGGCAAAACTGATTAGTCTTGGAACAGGTAACCTAGGACACATTAGTGGTCCAGTGAATAGCGGTGGATCGAGCAATTATAAAAATGGGAAGCATTACATTCCCGGCGCATATTTCACTACTGATCCCAATAGCCGTGACATTGCGCAAATTGTGTTAAATGATAATTTGGAAGACCCTCAAGGTTGTTTGACCATCACACCCGTTTCTGCAATAACCAACGTTTATCCTCCATTTTCCAATGTATTGAATGTAGCGTTGCCATCAGATATTATAAACTTGAATATCCAGCCTTCACCTATTCAGTTCTCCTTTAGTTCTCCTTGTAACGAAAATGTAACCTTTGCCCAAAATTCAAACTGTGGTTTCTCGGAAATAACGGCATCCGTTGCGACAATCAACAACCCAACATTCACTTGGTCTAATGGGGATCTTGGAAATACAACAACGGCATACACTACCGACACACTTTTTGTATATGTTTCAAATCCAATTACGTGTTGTGTTGTTGTGGACACCATTATCCCAACACTCACTACTTCAGGTTTATGTGACCTCGATTTACCCAATGTATTCACTCCAAATAATGACGGGGATAACGATTATTTCCAATTGCTTTACTTTGGTGGACTCAAAACATTTCATTGTACCATTTTAAACAGATGGGGACAAGTAATTCGAGAATACGATAATCCTGCCTTCACATGGGATGGAAAAACTGAAGCTCAAAATGACGTGGTAGAAGGTGTTTATTTCTACCTAGTAAATGCCGAAACGGTTGGGGGAAATGAAATCATTAAACATGGGCATATTACCTTGATTCGCTAATCGTTTTCCACAAGAATCGTAATTCTTGGGCATGTTCAAACAGATTGGAAAATACCATCGAGGATGGTCAAGGAATCCATTGCCCACAAATCCAAACGCAAGCCGGCATCGCAAGGAATGAGCACCATTCATATTTACAACCCCATCAAGAATTCAATCAATCACGACACTGAGGGTATATTCATCCTTAAGTGGGTGCCAGAATTACGCGCAATCCCCATGGAATTTATCCTAGCACCATGGAACAACAATTGTGCGACTTCACCACAGGTATTGATTACCCCTCGCCCATTGTCGATCTTGAAGAAACACAATGTTTTGCCTCAGAAAAAATGTGGGGATCACGGAAGGATGATGAAGTAAAAAAAGATGCACTTCGCCTTCTAAAGTAGCATGTGAAGACGAAGACTAAATCAAGAAGTAAACGATAAACAAAAATTCAATACTTTCATTTGGTAGAAGTTTGAAACAATCCTCCGATTTACGGAACTTTTTGTTCGCCCCTATGTTTAATTAGAAACAACAATCCATGCCCAAGTCCGGTTATATTTTCACACCATTTGAAGCG
>CANGIC010000014.1 GCA_947453795.1 Flavobacteriales bacterium | reverse complement strand
TTTTTCGTATTCCATTTAAATTCGAAGGCACTAATTTGACCATCAGACTCTTCAATGAAATCAATTTCCTGTTGTGACTTTAATCTCCAGAAATAATTGTTCTTAAAAACTGATCCATATTCATTTTGCTTGTATCGCTCTGACATTAAGAAATTCTCCCACAACGCGCCAATATCTTGTCTCATTTCCGCAGGAGAAAAATTTGCAATAAGCGCATTTCGCACTCCATTGTCCACAAAGTATATTTTCTTGCTTGTTTTCAGCTCATTGCGCAAGTTCCTACTGAAACTTCCTATTCGAAAAATCACAAAGCATTTCTCCAATAATAAAATATATTTCTCAACTGTTTTAGAATCCATACTGCAAAGTTGAGCAAGCTCATTATAGGATACCTGAGAGCCCACTTGAAAGGCCAAAGCTTGTAATAGTTTCGTTATTCGATCTGGCTTTTGTATTCCATCCCAAGATAAAATGTCTTTGTACAAATAACTATCCGTCAACAGCTTCAACCGCTCTAATTCCTGTCCGGGAAAATTGACAATTTCAGGATAATATCCATACACCAAACGATGCAACAGTTGCCGTTTTTCCTCCAATAAACCATGGTGATTAACCATTTCCTTAAACGAAAAAGGAAAAAGTCGATATTCCCATTTTCTGCCCGTTAATGGTTCATTCAAGGAGTTTAGCAATTCAAACGCAGAACTTCCAGTGGCAATGAGTTGCACATCAGTTAATGAATCTGTAATGCGTTTTAGTTTTAAGCCGACATCTTTAATTCGCTGCGCCTCATCAATAACCAGTATTTTTTTTTCGCCCAATAAAGCTTGAATTCTTAGGGCACTTACTTGCTCATTGAAAATTTGTTGCACATCATAGTCGTCACCATTTAACCACAATGCGGTATCATAGTCAAGCACAAGCTGTTTCAATAAAGTTGTTTTTCCTACTTGACGAGGGCCAAGAATAATGATCGCCTTACCTTGAAAAAATTTTTGGTGAACATCATCTTGAATTTGTCGGACAATCATAGCGTTTTTTGGTAAAAATAGAACTTTTTCGGAATGAAATCCAAGAAAGTCATGACTTTTTCGGAATGAAATCCAAGAAAGTTACTTTTTTACCTGATGGCCGAAGATAAATTCGAGGTATTTTTCTTCCTGAAATGATGGATTATACGCTTCCGCTTGCTCGAGGGCTGACTTCAATTGTTCTGTATTCGCCAGTGCGTTTTCCAGATCTGAACGAAAGGTTTCCATTCGATAAGATGCCGCATACCTTAAGTCCTTCCATTCTGTGACAAAGTCTGCATGCACCAAAAGTGGAATTCCATACCCCAAGGCCACATTCAGGGCTCCAGGAATTTGATTGCGGAAATATTCCCCCGCACTTTCTGTATCGGGATGAATCATCGGCCAGATAAAATCCGACTGTTTCACCATGCGATCAAACTCCTTTTCATCCACAAAATGATCATACATGGTGACACAATCCAGAAGCCCATTTTCTCGGAGTGTTTCTTTAAACTGCTGAATGCCTTCATTGTTCGCATCGCTTTTCCCCAAAAACACAAAATGAAGGTCAAGATCTGCAAGCTGTTTCATTAACCCAACACTTCCAGCCAAGTCTTTGCGGCGGTTTTCTACGCCACCGATAATTGTAATCTGTTTGCCGGATTCATTGTCGGCGGGTGAAATCGTAAACGTTGGAAATCGCAATGGATAAAACGCGCTGATCTTTTGTCCTTCTGCAGGTTGAATCTGCGTCAAGAAATAGTCGTTGAGCACGAGGTACTTCTTGATTTTTTTAGAGATCACCTTCTGGGTAAAGCTGCCGTTGAATTTTCTTAGGGTGTGAATGATGCCAATAAACTCCGTGGACTTTTTTGCCGTTAAACACAGGTTTCGGACATGACCACCCTGGGCTGTATTGAGGATCACTTTGTGAATGTTGTGTGACTCAAAGTAACCGTTCAAGCGGCGCATCGTTAAGAAGTCGGCAAGTGCGCCTTGGGCCAATTTCACGGGATAAAAAACATCCACCAAGGCATGAAAAGAAGTGTTTCTCAACCAAATAGCTTCGGTGCCAATAAAATAGACACGACAACGGCGCTGCTTGAGGGCAAAAAACTGTGACAGAAGACACTCATCGTGCGAGCCCCCAATCTCCACCACTGCTACGTTTTCCACCTCGCTCATACCGCTATTAACATTTTGCTTTTCGTAAGCTTTTCGTTACAAAGTAAATAAAAAAAGTCCCGCTTCTAAATTTGTACTATGAGACTGTTGAAGCTTTTTGTCGTCTGTTTGCTCGTTCCGCTGATTGGGTCCTTCACTCCTCTACCTAAAAAGGAGAAGATTATTATCGTCATCGACCCTGGTCATGGGGGCAGCGATCCTGGACATACCTCCGAGATGAAAAACATCCAACCCGAGAAGGCACTTAACCTTTTGATTGCTAAAAAATTTGGGGCTTACATCGAACAAAACCTCAAGAATGTCACCATCATTTACACCCGCACCGACGATAGTTTTCCCACGCTCGACGACCGTGTAGCGAAAGCAAATTCTGTAGGAGCTGATTATTTCATCTCTGTACATTGCAACGCCAACGACCGAAAAACCGTTCATGGAACTGAATCTCATGTGCATACGATGAGTGCGAAGAAGTCAGTAGGTCTTGCCCAAGAGTTCGAAAATGAGTTTTCCAAAAAAGCGGGAAGACATTCACGTGGGGTAAAAGATACGGAAGACCGCGAACATTCCCTTCAGGTGTTGAAGTACACCAACATGACTGGAGTTTTAGTGGAATGTGGATTTCTTACCAATGACGACGAAGCGAAATACTTGAACAGTGCTTCAGGTCAAGACGTGATCGCCTCAGCCATGTACCGCGCATTAAAAACCTTCATTGTAAAAGAGCATCCGAGCATCAGTTTTATAAAGACCACACCAGCCAACACTGCAACTAACAACGCAACCGTTGCCGCAGGAAGTGAAGCCGGCACCTATGTCATTCGGATCATGTCCTCCAAAAGCGAAATAGACACTGGACATGAAAGCTTTAAAAAGTTAGGAATGCCAGTTACACGACGCAAGGTTGAGGGCGAGACACAATACAAATTTCAATATACAGTTGGGTCCTATACCAATAAAGACGCTGCCAATAAAGACTTGGAAAAAGTCAAAAACAGTGGTTTCAAGGATGCCTATGTGATTCGCTTGTAATGAATGACAAACCCTTCGTCAACGCTTTTAAATCGGGCGATGAACTATATTTTTTTTGGATGGGTGCTTTGAAGAATAAATTGTTTCTTTATATTTGCATTCGCTTTTAAGCAAAATAACCGAAATTCCTCCTTAGCTCAGTCGGTTAGAGCATCTGACTGTTAATCAGAGGGTCCTTGGTTCGAGCCCAAGAGGAGGAGCAGAAATAGGTCATCGAAAGGTGACCTTTTTTATTTTTCATGAGCCACTATATCTACATCATTTACTCTAAAACTGTTGATAAACATTACGTCGGGTATTCTAAAGATCCGTGGGTAAGGGTTATTCAGCACAATGCCAATTCAAAGGATAAATACACAGGAAGGGCCAAAGATTGGTTTTTGGCAGCCGTTTTTAGTGTAGTTGATGAGCATGTCGCTATACGATTAGAACGATTCATTAAAAAACAAAAATCAAGAACATTGATTGTCAAACTCTGCCAAGAAGACTTTTTCCCTGATGGAGAACTAGCTCAGTTGGTTAGAGTCCCGCACCTGCGGGATTAATCAGAGCATGCCTTGCTATCCCAAGAGGAGGAGCAGAAAAAGCCTTCAGTCAGCCGACTGAAGGCTTTTTTTATTGCGGATCCTTTGGGCGAGAAGTTCATCCTGAGCGAAACAACGTGTAGTCGAAGGAAGCCAAGTGGAGGAGCAGAAATTTCAATGATTGTATAAAAGGTAATCCATTGCTTTGGTTGATTCATTATCCTCAATGAGGGCACGCACACCTCGGGTTGAAACCCTGGTCATGGAGAAACGATTCTTACAATCTCTTCCCCCTACTTTTGGTTATGATCTGTTAAATTTCTAATCTCTAGCTAATTCAGATTTAGCGAAAATACGACCAGCATGTGGTGTATATGCGTATTTTTATAACGCTTATACCGAAGTTATGAGTAATTAAAAAACCATAATAAAGCTTTTCGATCATAAAATAGAATGACTGAAGACAATCTCTTAATACTTGCATGTTATATAATAAATTGGATAACGCTAAGTGTCGTTATCATTTATAGTGCAAAGAAGAAGCAATCTGTACTTATTCATTTAGGAATTCAAACATTGTATTCGTTATATTGGTGGTATCAACTAAACTATAACTCAAGTGGTGGGACTGCATTGGTTGCTTGGTTTTTATGGATGATAACTATTGGAATTCATTGGTTTGGTTACTTAATATACTTGGGGGTGATTATCTGGAAAAGGCGAAAATGAAAATACTCATAACAGCCGTCAAGCGCCAGCCCAAAAACACACTTCGCAACAATACATAAATGAAAGAAAATAATTTTAACTTCGAAACAATAATTTTCTTTAAAAGTTGGGCCTGGCGTCAAAACGTTAGCTGCAGCCAATAAAACCCGTTATGAGAATACAATCTTATTTACAAATAATTTGCTTGTTATTGCTCATATCAAGTTGTTCACCCATATTAAGTCTATACGGAGTAAGAAATCCAAAAGAAATAAGTGAAAAGAAAATCATTCGATATTCCAAAAGACTCAATATTCCAAAAGATGCTATTTATAAATTAGACACGAGCTATTTTTCATTTTTATCTTCACTCAAATTGAAAATAAACGATTCATTAATAGCGGACACATTGATAAAAATAGAACTTAAACATGTACAGAATCATTTTCAACCGCTTCAAGCTCTTTATTTCAATAATAAAGGAATCTTGGAATCATTTCAGATTAATTGTTACGCAGGTGGTTTTCCAAATTTAATCTGGGATAGAGATAGTATATTAACCACTTTTCCTCCGAAAATTCAGGCTCCACTTGATTCACTTCTATCTGATTCATTACTAATTTCCTTTTCGAAACCAATATTCAATTCGACGGAGTTTAAAATTGGCGATTTCGACTTTACTGTCTATGTTTTGTACAGTAAATTCACGGGAAGACAAAATAAACGATTTATTCATTTTATTCAGGAAAACCTTCAACTATCAAATGAGAAAAAAGTTCGAGTAATCTATATAAATATGGATAATGCATATGCCATAAGTGGTATTTGGTAAGAAAATTAACCAGTTAACACAGGTCTGGCAAAAGAGTCAGAATCTTGATTTCGAAAAATGGTAAATTGAAAAACTTAAGGTTCGGGATGCTAGAAAAAATTAATTTAAAAATCGGAACCATCGCTAGGCGAAGAAACGATATCGGCTATTGACGACAACTTATGCGGTGAAATTGATTGAAATAAACGCCAAGCATTTAAAGGTAATTTTCAAAAATTTAGAGGCATTCAAGGAAACTGAAATTGATGAAGTACAGGAATCCGAAATGGGTCAACTTTATACCAACCAACATATGTTAGAACACTTCAAAAAGCACTATCAACCGAATGCAGGCAATACACTTGCTACAGACGAAGTAATCAACGAATACAAGGATAAAGTTCCTTCTTTGCTTATCGACATCTGGAAATCGACTGGCTTTGGTAAATACAACAATGGACTGATCGAAATCATTCATCCGAAAGAATATGAGTCAAGTTTGTGGACTTGGCTTGGAACGGTAAAAGAAAATTACACTCCATTT
This sequence comes from Flavobacteriales bacterium, assembly GCA_947453795.1. Classification (GTDB taxonomy): domain Bacteria; phylum Bacteroidota; class Bacteroidia; order Flavobacteriales_D; family Crocinitomicaceae; genus M0103. The sequence continues at coordinate 21,374 of CANGIC010000014.1, read as the reverse complement.
GCCATGACTGCATTTGGCGAACTCTTTTACTACCGCAAACTTTCAGAAGCCGAGGAGGATGTGTGCATTGTGGATCTTCAATACCGAAAAATAGAAACCCTTATTTGGAGCTTGGAATCCTTTTTTGATGATTTTATGGTGAACGAAGAAGACAAAAAACTCTGGCTCAGAGAAGAACTGTTTACAGAAGCAACTTTGAAATATGAGGACTTGAAAAAAGGTGATGTGTTTACTTTTGTTCCAATCATTGCCTTCGGCGGTGCAGAGGAAATCATGTACTTGCAAGTAGGCAACGCTCGTGTGTATCAAGATTTGGTGTTTCAAATGACGAGTTAGGTTCCTCGAGGCAAAGCATTCCTCCTTTCACAATGCACCTTTTCAATATCTTTGCCCAATGAAAAGAGTACAATTCACCGCAAAAATCAATGCTCCAGCAGCGAAGGTTTACGACCTCATGCTTGGGATAAGCAACAAGCAAACCTATGAGCAATGGACTGCTTTGTTTAACCCTACATCTACCTTTGAAGGCACTTGGGAAAAGGGCAGTAAAATGTTGTTTCTTGGTGTAGATGAAAAGGGTGAGAAGGGCGGCATGGTGTCGGAGATTAACGACCATGTTTTAAATCAGTTCGTTTCCATTCGCCATTATGGTCTTGTCAAAGCGAATGTGGAAATCACTTCAGGACCAGATGTTGAAAAATGGGCAAATGGGCTTGAAAATTATACGTTCCAAGAAGAAAACGGCGGTACTACGGTCACTGTTGATTTGGAATTTGCCGATGATTTTTTGGAGTACATGAATGAAACCTATCCAAAGGCGCTGGATCGACTTAAAGAAATCTGTGAAGTGTAAGCACAGATCTAAAAGTTGCTGATACATTCAAGTGGAGTAATCTCATTCCGCGTAATCCGTTTTATTTTTTGATTCTAACATGAAAAAATCAATCCCAAACCTACTCCTTTCCTGCCTAATAGGAAGCGTCTTTTACCTCATCCTCGGCTGGCTTATTTTTGATGTCGTGCTGGGGGCTTATAGCGAAGAGAACACTACACAACTTGAAGGGTTTAAAAAGACAGCAGACTTTAGTTTCCTGTTTTTGTATTTGTCCTGCCTCGCCTATTCCTTCCTCATCAATTTTATCTTGTTTCATACGACAATCAACTCCCTGGTGAAAGCAATTTCCTTCAGCGCAATTGTCGGTGTCTTCGTGGCGTGCATGACGGATTTCTTTTGGTACGCGTCGAGTACGTTTTACTCCAATTTCACCGTGGTATGTTTGGATCTTGCCGGAGCGGCGTTGAGTGTCGGGGCATTGGGAGGATTGTCGTTTTTGTTGCTTCGAAAAAAATAGAGGAGTTGGAACGTCCTTCATTCGACATGGAAACAAACACCCAGATCAACACCTACATCGAAAGTCTTTCTGAAGAAACGGCTGCAGATCTGCGTGCGCTACATGCCCTCATGCTGCAATGGATTCCAAACGGGAAATTGTGGTTCGACAACGGACTCAATGCCGACAATAAAGTGGTGACCAACCCGACGATTGGCTATGGATCGTATCCGCATACCTTCGCCAATAAAACCACCAAAGAGCTCTTTCAAATTGGCATCAGCGCCACGAAAAGTGGGATCTCGGTATATGTCATGGGAATTCGGAATAAACTGAATCTCGCGCAGACCTTTGGTGAAAAACTAGGGAAAGCGAAGGTGAGTGGCTATTGCATTTCCTTTAAAAAATGTGAAGACCTGAATTTGGGTGTTTTGGAAGAAGTTGTTCGTCAGGGGCTTGGAATAACATGTTCGAATCGCTAATTCCTCTCGAGAGATTTCCCGCCATAAGTTAAAAAAAGAAAGTCCAACGTTTCCGTCAGACTTTCGATTGTCGTATTGAATGCGTTTGCTTATTCTTTGATGATGCGCTGAACGCCAATCACTTCATTTGCCACAAGGATGCTGACCATGTAAATACCATTCGACAACGAAGACAAATCAATTTGCTCTTGGTGCGCAATCGTTTGCGTCAACAACACCTTGCCAGAAAGATCGTTGACCACCACCTGAGGAGAGTCAAGATTGTCATTGACTGAAATGGTTAACATTCCTTCAGTAGGATTGGGATACACCTTGAACGCTGCTGAAGTCGCTTCATCAATCTGTGCCGAAGCATCATAGATGACCTCGAACACAAATTGCTTTGTCGTTACCCCAACTGGAGTTCCATTGTCCGTTACAGTTAACTCAAGGTGATAAAATCCAGGCGCAATTCCTGTCGCATTGAAGGTTGCAGCAACATCGTAATATTGTGTGCTAATCGGATTGAGTGTGTAGGTGAATGCTCCCACAGGAATGTCTGAAGTAGCCGTGATTTCTATCGTCTGATCGACTTCTGGCGTCATTACACCAAAATTGAAATCAATCGAATTTAGCGCCTTGACTAGGGTGTCTCCTGTATATACGTCGATGGTATCACAGATTGAACTGCTGACTAGTAATGGAGGCGTATTTGTAGTATTGGCTCCCGACACATTGAAATAGATCTCTTGTCCATCCAAGAAATCTACCCCATCTGCAAGACCCGTTGGTCCGTCAAAAGCTACACCTGACTGAATAAATTGTCCTACCTGAAAGTAATTTACACCGTTTCCTGTGTTCAAACCTACTGTTGCTGGTGAACCTCCGAATCCACCGAATCCACCTGAAGCATCACCTGTGGTCCATTGCATGTCATCATAACAAAACGACACATTTCCTCCCGCTGATACCAAGGAATCCGAACCGTTGGAAATGATCAATTGAAAGGTCGATAACAAGTCTGTATGGTAGTTAAAATAACCCACTTGATCCCAACGTATGATCAATGCTGTTGGGGTAAGTTTATACCAAACATTTCCCCCATTTCCAGATACATTTCCGGTGCTGTCTAATGTTCCTCGCGTGTCCACGTCTGCCCAAAATGGCGCAATCATGAGCGTAGATGAGTCAGGGAAAGCATTCGGGATAAAAGACATATAAGGAAAATCAAAGGAGATGTTCCCGTTGTTGTTGATGTAGAGGGAATCCATTGGTGTCCCATAAAAATCAAACGTAAACGGCAAATTGATGATTGCTGAAGAACCGTCATCGTTCGGCAACATCGCTAAAGTAAATGTGGAGTCCAAAGGAACCATGCAATCACACACACCATTTTTTTCATTACCACCGAGGTACTTGATGTTCGTGGGAACTACGGCATCTGAAATTTGGTATTGAACATTGGGAACTAGCATTCCCGATTGCTTCAATTGTTGGTACTCCGCATGGGTAACAGTCGTTGTATTTTGACCATAAACCACTGTTGCTGAAAGAAATAAAATTGTCAGGATTTTTTTCATAGTCGTAGGTTTTTATATCCACAAGACTACCAAATTGTTTATCGGTTGCCTAATTCTTCGGGTAATACTATGAAATGTGCGCTAGATTTTTATAAAAACCGCTGTTTTACAGGTGTTTATTTTAGCAAATCAGTCCTTATTGCTCCGCAAGATCACCTCCATTTTCTTTCCTTTGGCCAACTCATCCACCAACTTATCCAAGATCCGCACATTCTTGGTGAGGGGGTTTAATAGCTCTTCAACGCGGTAGCCACAAATCATTCCTGTCACTAAGTGGGCGTTGGGATGAATGTTGGCCTGCTGAAAAAAGGCATCAAAGGTTGCGTTTTCCTGAACCAGCTGATCCACTTTTTGTGCGTTAAAGCCCGTCAGCCACTCAATCACTTGAAGCAATTCTACCTTGGATCGGCCTTTGCGCTCCACCTTAGCCACATAAAGCGGAAAAACGGTGGCAAAGGACATCTTAGCCATGCGTTCATTGTGTTCCGGTGTTGTGTTCATCCTATTTCAAGCGTTCTAATTTTCCCCTATTTTTCACGATGTGTTGATAGTCCCACTGAATGTCGCGGGATTTTTTCAGCCAGCGATTGAGCGCAACCGCATCAATTTCTGCCACAGCATTGTAAAAAACAGAAGCGTCTTTGAACTTTCCTTTGCGCACAATCAATCCCTCTTCATCGAAATCAGCCCCACTCCAAAACATCAAACGGATTCCTGGCTTTTGTTTGCTGTAGCCAACGATAGGATTCCCATCGAGAAACCATACCGGATGCGCATGCCAAATTTTACTGGTTGCCTCTGTTAATTCAACATCCATGTGATGGGCTAATGCAGCGCATATCGCTTGATCCTCCGCTGATAGTCGTGCGTTGTATGTGCTAATTTCTGGATTCATCGGTACGCATTAACGAATAACTTTCTGTTTTTAAACCCCGAAAATAGCCGTTTTTTCCGTGAAACAATCGACAGAACATTCAATTCTTTATGCGTACATTTACGCATACTCAAATAACTTTATCGTATATGGAAAATATGGAATTCCCCCTTGTTGCACTAGGACTTGTTGTGGTTGTTATTCTCAGTGGATTATTAACCGTTACGCAAGGATCCATTGCCGTAATCACGATGTTCGGTAAGTACCGTCGTGTTTTACATCCTGGGTTACGTCTAAAAGTTCCATTTATTGAAAAGGTATTCAAACGCATTTCTATCCAGAACCAAAGCATCGAAATGGAGTTTCAGGCGGTAACGATTGACCAAGCCAATGTCTATTTTAAAAGTATGTTGTTGTACAGCGTAATGGATGAACAGGAAGAAACAATCAAGAAGGTAGCTTTCAAGTTCATCAGCAACAAAGATTTTATGCAGGCCTTGATTCGCACCATTGAGGGATCTATTCGTTCGTATGTAGCCAGCCAAAAGCAATCTGAGATTTTGGGACTTCGCCACGAATTGGTAGACAATGTGAAGGAACAAATCGACCATACTTTAGAGTCGTGGGGATTTCACTTGTTGGATCTTCAAATCAATGACATCACCTTTGATGCAGCGATTATCGAAAGCATGAGTAAAGTTGTGGCTTCGAACAACCTTAAGGCAGCAGCTGAAAATGAAGGTCAGGCCTTGTTGATTACGAAGACGAAAGCGGCTGAAGCAGAAGGAAATGCCATTAAAATTGCAGCCCTTGCGGAAAAAGAAGCTGCGATGTTGCGCGGACAGGGGGTTGCCTTATTCCGTCAAGAAGTAGCCAAAGGGATGAGTGAGGCCGCGGAAGAGATGAAGCAAGCCAACCTCGACACCAACGTGATTTTATTTTCCATGTGGACAGAGGCGATTAAAAACTTTGCTGAATACGGCAAGGGAAACACCATCTTTTTGGATGGAAGTCCTGAGGGAATGGATAAAACCATGCGCCAAATTCAGTCCATGCTCAGTGGTGAAATTCAGGACAAGAAAAATAAGTAATGTACATTTCACTGACGCAATTGAAGCCCAAGGGGGTACTTAGTTACTTCAGATTTTGGGTCTTGGCCATTCCAACCTTTCGTCAGGCACAAACCGCAAAAGGTAGTTTAAGTGTTACTGCAAAACGCATGAACGGCAGTCAATGTACAATCACTTCTTGGGAAAGTCGCGAAGTCATGTTGGAATTCATGCGCAGTGGTGCTCACCTGAAAGCCATGAAAGCGTTCCATAAAATTGCCACGGGTAGAACCTACGGATATGAAGCAGATCGACTACCAACATGGTCTGAGGCGATGGTCTTGCTCCAAGAAAAGGGAAAGGATTACTGACAGGACTTCTGAAAGGCGAGTTTGGAAAAAATACACTTCTACGCTCCTTGAGCTTCGAAGGACAAGGGACTTCTGAAAGTTACGAGTTATAAATTACCAGTTACGAGTTAAGTTCAACTTCGAACACTGCGCTTGAGGACTTGATCATTCTTCGAGTTGTTTAGATTCAATCAAGTAATTCGTGGCTTCGCGTCTGCTATCGCACCTCAGCCACCAAACTCGTAATTCGTAACTCGTAACTCGTAATTCTTAATTCGTGGCTTCGCGTCTGCTATCGCACCCCAGCCACCAAACTCGTAACTCGTAATTCTTAATTCGTGGCTTCGCGTCTGCTATCGCACCCCAGCCACCAAACTCGTAATTCGTAACTCGTAATTCGTGGCTTCGCGTCTACTATCGCACCTCAGCCACCAAACTCGTAATTCGTAACTCGTAACTCGTAACTCCTAAATTTAACTCTACCCCCCCCCTTTTTGCGTAGAACTACTTAGCACCTACTCCGCGGATGCGCTGAAATTGATGTGCTTCCACCTTTAAATACTTTCATGGCTGTTGGAATGTGTGAACCTTTGTTTCGTCGAAGGACATAAAACATTTAAAAACGAAACACAAAACACACACATAACACACACAATCATGAAAACAAAACAATTCATTATCGCTGCCGGTCTTTTTACAGTAACGTTTCTGTTTGGGGCCTTTTCTTCCTCTGCTCAGATTACACAGGATAAAATTCCGATGTCTGTGCAAATGATTCATTCCAACCCAACTTGCTTCGGAAGCAATGATGGTGTCATCAACATTGACATCACGGGTGGATTCCCTCCTTACTTTGTGAACGGACTTGAGATCGTTGGGACCTCCTTCCAAGTCACAAACCTGGTTAGTGGACAGTACAGCTTTTACATCACCGACACCTTGTTGACAAACTCAACGGTAGAAGTGTTGTTGGTTGCGCCACTTCAACTTGAAATGTCTGCAACGGTATCTAATGTGAGCACATTTAGTGGAAACGATGGAGCCATCGATTTAACGGTGTCTTATCCTGGAGTAACGTACAGCTGGTCAACACCTGATGGAGCCGGACTTGCGCCAACACAGCAAGATCAAGCTGGACTTATCGCAGGGGTTTATGCCGTTACGGTTACAGACTTAAATGGCTGTGAAACAAGCAAGCGCTTCATTGTCGGACAAGCACCACAAGGAACAACAGGAACAAATGGTGGGGGAACATTGCCAAGCATCAACCCAAACATCAACGGATCAAACAACGCGAACGGAGGTTCTGCGAACTAATCGATTAACCACTCATACCCAAAAATAATCACAACAATTGTCAGTACACTTTAACAACAGTATTATGAAAACAAAAAATATCTTTTTCGCCGCAGGACTTCTTGCCACAGCATTTCAAGCCAGCGCACAATTAACGACAGTAGTCGGAATGTCTAAAAATCCGCTACAAATAAAGATCGACAAAGTATCTCCTTTTTGTCACGGAGATCAAAATGGAAAAATACTCCTTTCGATCTCAGGAGGACAGGAGCCTTACTATGTAAACAACCAAATGATAACCGGTAACATATTTACAATGAATTACCTAGGGGCGGGAACATACAATTTCAATATTACCGACAATGCCGTTTCCTTTACAACTGCGCAAGTAAACCTTGTTGATCCAGGAGACTTAAAAGTGTCCTCCATTGTAACCAATGCTTCCACATATCACGGATCAGATGGGGCAATAAATCTCATTGTGAATGAAATAAATCCAACTTTCATTTGGGAAGAGTTAACGCCAAACGACAACAACACACTCGTTCTTACCGCTGAAGATCAATCTGGATTAAGCGCAGGATTCTATGGTGTAACCATTACGAACGAAAAAGGGTGTAGCACGCATAAAAAATACGAGGTAACTCAACCGAATACCCCAGTGATCGGAGTGCCTTCCGACCCAGGAGTTGTTGGAGGAGATGGATCAGCCGTATCGAGCAACATCAGTGTATATCCGAATCCATCTTCCGGTCATGTGACCTTGCGGGCCGATGCAACAGTTCGCACTGCCGTAATCACAAGCGATCTCGGAATTGTTCTTAAAACTGTGGATTTCAAAAATGATGGTGCTTTGGCTAACTTGGATTTGAATCCTGGAGTATACACCCTTATTTCCATAGATGAAAATGGAAATCGCGCAACGGAGCGCATTGTTATCCGATAAATAGTCATTTTTTTCAGACCCAGAATAAATGAGCCGGCGGGGATTCCCGTCGGTTTTTTTTATTTCTAACATTTTTTTCCATACTTTCGCAATCAAATAATTAAACCAAAAAACATGAAAAAACTTTTACTTGTTATTTCTATCGTTTCTGCAGCCATGAGTGCAAGCGCACAATCATGTACTCCAGGAGCAAATTATGCAGATTCAGTGTACGGTGTATGGCCTGATACAGTTCAGAACTTCCCTTTCGCTACAGTGAATGTTGCCTACTCTACAGACTTGAACTTCAAAGTGCCTGCAACGGTAACGGCTGAACTAGATCCAACTGGAGGAACACTGATTGGAACACCGATCCAAGGATTCGTAGTTGACAGTGTAGGTGGACTTCCTGCAGGTATGAACTTCGGATGTAACATCTCTGGATGTTCTTACGCTGGTGGTGCTAACGGATGTGCAAACCTTTATGGTACAGCTACTGCAACAGGAACTTATCCAGTTACTATCTACATCACAGCAACTGTGTTGATTACCATCATCCCTGGATTCCCACCAACGCCACTTCCACAATCTACATCTTTCACTGGATACCGCATTGTTGTAGGTCAAGCAGGAACAATCGACGCGATTTATGAGCCATTGAACCTTAAGCCAAACCCAGCTAGTGAAAATGTAACTCTTTACGGAATTACTCCAGACATGAACATCTCTTCTGTAGAAGTGACAAACATGGAAGGTAAAGTTGTTCGTACATTGAACATCGTTGGTTCTGCTTTAGAAATTAACTTGAATGGATTGAATAACGGGGTTTACTTCGTTGTTGTTAACCATGCAGGTGGAAAAGAAACAATCAAGTTCATCAAGAACTAATTGATTCCTAAACGCTTTAAAAGGCTCCTCCGGGGGCCTTTTTTTATGCCTTATAGGTTGGTTTCTCCGTTCAAGATTTCGTGTTAAAATGAAGATGTGTTAAATATTACACATTGATTTGCATGTTATTGCGCTTAGAATATCTTTGTTGTGTTAATTATTGAACATGGAGATTACACCAGAGATCAAACAACGCTTGGAATTGCTGAATGACAAGTACACGGCGCTAGGTCAAGACTTGTTGTCCTACCTTGATGGTTTGCTTTATGCCGACACGGTAAAGTATTGGGACTATATCGAACTAGACACCCTGCTCAGTTTACAAAAACCAAGAACCAACATCCCTGACGAACGGATCTTCATCATTTACCACCAAATCACAGAGCTTTACTTCAAAATGGCATTGCAAGAGTTCGATCAGCTCGCGGATCACCCCTCCATCAATGCGGAGTTCTTCGTGGAGCGCGTGGAAAGAATCAACCGCTACTTTGATGCATTGATCACCAGTTTTGACGTGATGTCGAAAGGCATGGACCACAAGCAGTTTCTGCAATTTCGCATGTCACTATTGCCTGCCAGTGGTTTTCAATCGGCTCAATACCGCCTCATTGAAATGTACAGCACCGAATTCCTTCACCTGGTGAACAAAGATGTTCGTGGTCAATTTACTGAAGAATCAAGCATTGAATCGATGTATGAATTCATTTACTGGAAGGCAGGGGCAACAGAGTTAGAGACAGGAAAGAAAACGCTGACCTTGATTCAATTTGAGGAACGCTACCAGGAGGAATTTATCAAACATGGAAATGCCTGCCGTCAACGCAACTTATGGCAAGTGTACAAACGCTTAACACCCGAAGAGCAAAGTTCTCAGAAGGTGATTGATACCTTGCGTCACAACGACACCAATGTGAATGTCAATTGGCCCCTAGCGCACTATAAGTCCGCGGTGCGTTACTTAAACCGTGGTACCGATGATATTGCTGCAACAGGTGGAACAAACTGGCAAAAGTACTTGCCTCCGAGGTTCCAAAAACGGATCTTCTATCCAGCATTGTGGTCGGCACAAGAACAAGAAGAGTGGGGAAAAGCGTGGGTGGATGATATACTTAAATCCTAGTTTTTAGGTTTTCGAGCAAATCATTCATGGTTTCAAACATGTAATCTGCAGCCACCAAGCGCTGATCAGGATGGTGTGTTTTTTCCGGGATGCAGGCCACTTTCATTCGCGCTGCCTTGCCTGAAATTACCCCATTGAACGAATCTTCAACGACCAAACAGCGGGTTGCTTGAACATCCATTTTTCTGGCCGCGGTCAAATACACAGCGGGGTGGGGCTTGCCAAATTCTTCGTGCTCTGCAGACACACAGACCTGAAAATACTTTTCGATGGCTAAGGCATGAAGCACTGTAGCAATAAGAATTTCATAGGACGAGGTAGCTAAGCCCACCTTGATGTTTTTTTCTTGAAAAAATTGAAGTGTTTCCACCACGCCAGGCAAGGGCGCTGCATTTTCTTTAATCAACTCCACCATGCGGAGGACAATCTTAGTTTCTACTTCTCGCGGAGTCACCTCTTTCCACCCTTCGTGTGCATGCCAAAACACCACCACTTCATCCAGTCGCAATCCAACCGTTTTTTGGAAGTCTTCTTTTGTCAATTTTGACCCTATGGCATGAAACACTTCCTCCATGGCAATTTTCCACAGCGGTTCTGAGTCGATCAGCACACCGTCCATGTCAAAAATCACAGCATCAAACGGGGCAATTTCATTCGTCATCCAACAGGTATTTTGGGAATTATTTACTGACATGAACGCGCACCACCTCGATTCTCCGGTCGCTCACTTGTTCAATGATGAAGGTATGGTCATCCAAGGAAATGGTTTCTCCTACCGCAGGGATGCTTTCCAACTCATTCAAAATTAACCCCCCTAAGGTTTCATACGATTCCGACTCGGGAAGTTCAAGGTCGTATTCTTCATTGAGGTAGTCGATATCTGCGCGGGCAGAAAAACGGTATTCATGGTCGCTAATTTTTTCTTCGAGCCAGTCTTCTTTGTCGTGTTCGTCTTCAATTTCTCCGAAAATCTCCTCAATGACATCTTCAATGGTAATGATTCCAGCAGTACCCCCGTATTCATCCACCACCACCGAAATGTTTGCGGACTTCTTGGTGAACATTTCCAGCAATTCTTTTCCTGGTAAGGCGGAAGGCACAAACGAAATCGGAATGAGAATTTGGCGAATTAAGGTCGGCTGTTTAAACATTTCAAACGAATGCACATAGCCAATGATGTTGTCAATGGTGTCGCGGTAAATGATGATTTTCGAAAGCCCTGTTTGAATGAATAAATTGCGCAAGTTTGTCACATCATCCTTCACTTCAAGTGCGATAATTTCTGTTCGGGGAATCATGCAATCACGTGCCTTGATATTGGAAAAGTCAAGGGCATTTTGGAGAATCTGCATTTCATTGCCAAAATCCTCTTCTTCGTCGATGTGCTCAGAAAGTTCTTGCACATAATTTTCGAGGTCAATTTTGGAAAACACTTTCACATTCTTAGAGCGATCCACACGCAAGAGTGTCAGTACCGCTGTGCTCAAAAGCATAACCACCTGAGTGGGTATAAACAAAAGCACATAAATCAAAAACATGGGAAAGGTGAACAGGCGCAAGAAGCGGTTGGGGTTCAGCTGAACGATGGCCTTCGGAAGGAACTCAGCAGTGATCAAAACAAGCAGGGTGGATAAGGTCGTTTGCAGAAACAAAACCATTCCTTCGCGGTGAATGCCCCATGAATGAATGATTGGTTCGAGGAGCTCCGCCGAGTACATCCCGAAAAGCACGAGTGCAATATTGTTGCCTAGGAGCAGGAAGGCGATAAACGTAGATTCGCGTTTATAGAAGATGTCGATGGTGTTTCCGAATAGGGTTCCTTTGTTGCGTTCGAGGGCAACTTTGAGTCGATTCGAGGCCAAAAAAGCAATCTCCATTCCGGAAAAGAAAGCCGAAAAAAGGAGTGAGATAAGAATTACAACGACCGATATGGAAGGGTCCATTTACAAGATTTCTTTACGCAATATATAAAAAAGAAGTCTTACAAGACATCAAAACCTATGTCTTTGCGGAAAAAAGCTCCTTCGAACTCAATGTTCTCAATGGCACCATAAGAACGATTCAAGGCAACTTCCAGGTTTTTACCATAGGAAGTAACCGCAATTACGCGTCCTCCTGCAGTGCGCACCGCTGGGCCGTCGGCTACAGTTCCGGCATGAAACACCAAGCTGTCGGTTGGGGCATTTAGCCCATAAATCGTTTTTCCTTTTTCGTACGCTTCAGGATATCCCCCAGAAACCATCATGACGGTTGCGGCACATTTTTCGGAGAACTGAATATCTCTTTCGGACAATGTTCCTGTCGCTACGCCTTCGAATAAGTCCAACAAATCGGAGCGGAGACGCGGAATCACCACTTCTGTTTCCGGATCGCCCATGCGGCAGTTGTATTCAATCACATAAGGTTCGCCCTTCACGTTGATCAAGCCAAAGAATATAAATCCTTTGTACGGAATTTTATCGTTTCTCAATCCTTTGACTGTAGGAATGATGATTTGATTTTGAATCTTATCCAAGAAAGTGGGGTCGGCAAACGGCACTGGTGAAATCGCGCCCATTCCTCCAGTATTTAATCCTTCATCTCCTTCACCAATGCGCTTGTAGTCTTTGGCTTCTGGTAAAATTTTAAAAGAGTCGCCATCGGTAATCACAAAAACCGAAAGTTCGATGCCCTTCAAGAACTGTTCAATCACCACACGCGTGCTTGCTGCCCCAAATTTTGCGTCAGCCAACATCAGCTTCAACTCTGCCTTAGCTTCCTTTAAATCGTCTAAAATCAACACTCCTTTGCCTGCAGCAAGTCCATCCGCTTTCAACACATACGGTGGTTTCATCGCCTCCAAAAAGGCATATCCTTGTTCGAGTGTTTCCTTTGTAAATGTGGCGTATTTCGCGGTAGGAATATTGTGTCGTGCCATAAATTGTTTGGCGAAATCTTTGCTCCCTTCGAGCTGAGCGGCATGTTTCCCAGGTCCAATTACTGGAACATTCTTAAGTTGTTCATCGGCCAGGAAAAAATCGTGAATTCCATTCACCAATGGTTCTTCAGGACCTACCACCACCATGTTGATGCGTTCCTTGAGGACGAATGTTCGAATGGCCTCGAAGTCATTTACATCGATAGCGACATTTTGACCATGTTGGCGTGTGCCCGCGTTTCCCGGGGCGATAAACAATTCTTCCAACAAAGAACTTTGAGCAATTTTCCAAGCGAAAGCATGTTCTCTTCCGCCATTTCCAAGTAATAAAACCCTCATTTAGGTATGATTAGCAATATTTTAGTAGTGATTCAAACAATGCACGCCCGTCTTCATTGGCAAGAAAACGATCGGCAGCGCGTTCTGGGTGTGGCATCATTCCGAAGACATTCTTCATTTGATTGGTAATGCCTGCGATATTCATTAAGGCCCCATTTGGATTGTCCGCATCATTTACCACGGCATTTTCATCGCAGTAATGAAACAATACTTGATCGTGATCCAAAATAGATTTCATGGTGTCGTCGGACGCAAAGAAACGGCCTTCACCATGGGCAATAGGTATCTGATAGGCCTTATCCGCCGAAAGTCCTTTCGTAATTGCGGCTGTTGTTGAAACGGGCTTTAAAAACACATTTTTACAGATAAACTTCTGATTTGAATTGTGAAGCAGCGCTCCTTCCAAGAGTCCGGATTCTGTTAAAATTTGAAACCCGTTGCAAACGCCGAGTACATAACCGCCTTTACCGGCATGTGCCACAACTTCATTCATAATGGGCGAAAAACGGGCAATGGCTCCTGAACGCAGGTAGTCTCCATAAGAGAACCCACCAGGGAGAACCACAAAATCAACACCTTTTAAGTCGGTGTCTTTGTGCCAAAGACGTTCTACTTTTTGTCCCATGATGTCTTGAAGGACATACACCATGTCTTCGTCACAGTTCGAACCGGGGAAGGTAACAACACCAAATTTCATCCGAATATGCAAGTTTACAGTGGAAACGAACGGCCGTCCACTTGTGTGCAAAACTACATAAATTGCGCGGGACAGCGGCCAGTTAAAGGAAAAATTTAAGGCAAGAATATCCGAAAGTGATGTAAAACAGAAATGCAGCTAGTCCACCAAAAGTTTGGCTCGTAAAGGAGAATGGGAGGAAGAACGAAAGTGGAATCATCAAGAAGCTAAACCGTTCGATTTGACCAAACATAAAGAAATCGGCTATCCCAAAGATTGCCCCCAGCAACACCAACCACCACAGCATGCTCGTCAACTTTTTTAGACGGATAGAGGACGTTTTCATCCGGGAACGGATACTTACTAAGCTCAACAAAAACAACAAGGTGAAGAGTACTGCCGTAATTAGAAAGTCGGTTTGCTTTCCGGTATAATCTATTGCTTTATCAATCAACTTCAATTCGATTTTACTCCCCGACATCCAGAGAAACACCCCGGCATACAAAAGGGGAATGCCCATGCCAAGTACCACCATTAGGGCCTCCCGAAAAACAAAGGGACGAATTCGACGAACCATGATGATCAGCAATGGGGAAAGCAAGACCAACGGCGGATGAAAGGTTGTGGCGCAGCCCGCTAAAAAAGCGCTATTAAACACGTGTTTTCTTCCATCTTCATTTTGACGAAGGAGAAACAGCTGATAAATCATGGCTATAACAAACGCGTGTGCGACCAAAAGGCCATCAATCGAATATGTCGCATGGTAAAAACTCATCATCACGACATACAACAGCGAGGGCATGTAACTGTTACGCTCTAAAAACTCATTGGCGTTGTAAATCATGTTTATCGCCAAAGCATTGAGCACCACGAGAACAGCACCAGAGACTTCCAAAAAGGAGTCCGAAAAAGGAATAGAAATCCCCCACATACCTATATTGGTCGCGGCATTATGAGGATAATACCCCGTAAATTGATCCAGGAAAAAATAGCCCAACATAAAGAAGGGTATGAGGAAAAGTACCCCCGTTCGGTTTCCTAGAAACAATTTTACCATGGCGCGAAGATACATATTGTCAACAAAGGGTTAAAATAAACTGACTTTCATCTACTTAATTTTTACTTGCAACTTACCTATTTTCGCTTATATTTGCGGCCACGCCCCACCTGCGGGAATGTTCAAAACCAAAATGCCATGTCACAGGAAAAAACAAGATATTCAGATGCTGAGTTAGCCGAGTTCAAAGATTTGATTCAATCAAAGCTCAAGGAGGCACAAGAAGACTACGATTTATTAAAGGGTTCGCTTTCACACAATGATGACCATGGCACGGATGATACTGGTCGTACATTCAACATGATGGAGGACGGTTCTGACACTTTATCGCGCGAAGAAGTCGCTCAATTGGCTGCTCGTCAAGAAAAATTCATTCAAAGCTTACAAGCTGCACTTGTGCGCATCGAAAACAAAACATACGGCATTTGTCGGGTTTCAGGCAAGCTCATTGCCAAAGAACGCCTCCGTTTGGTGCCTCATGCTACGATGAGTATTGACGCTAAAAATGCGCAAAACAAGTAAGCTGTGAGAAAAAACTTCTGGGTTGTCGGTGTGTTGGTGCTGGTTATTTTATTGGCCGACCAATTCATTAAAATCTATATCAAAACCCATTTTATGCCCACCGAATCGGTTCCTGTTTTTGGGGACTGGTTTGTCTTGGAGTATGTTGAAAATCAAGGGATGGCTTTCGGGACAACCTTTGGGAATCAGATGTGGCATAAGCTCGCACTGAGCATTTTCAGAATTATCGCGATTGCAGGTATTGGATATTATTGGTTCAAGCAAGCACAAGCTGGAGCGCGTCGCGAATTTCTCATAGCGGTGGGCTTGATCTTCGCTGGAGCAACAGGAAACCTCATCGATTCCATGTGCTATGATTTCATTTTCCCTTTCGACCCATGCATTGGCTTTAACCAACTCGAAGGGTCAGGCGTGAAAGCAACATGTTTTGAAAGCTTTATTGTTGAACGTCGCCACACTGGGTTTTTAATGGGAAATGTGGTCGACATGTTTAAGTTTCAAGGACACTGGCCAAAAGGAATGCCTTGGCTTGGTGGCGGGGAAGTTTTTCCTGCGATTTGGAACCTTGCCGATGCGTCCATTACCATTGGTGTAGTCATGGTTTTCCTTCGACAACGCACCTATTTTCCTAGCAAAAAGCAGCACAGAAAACCAGGGTTTTTTACGCGCCTTTTCAAGAAAAACACTGACCCTTCTGTCAATTAGAAGCGCGCTGTAATTCCACCCATCACTTGGAAAATCTGTACAGGATGGTTGTACCATCTGTAGTATCTTTGCGATGCCATGTTGTTGAACTGGATAAACGCTGAAATGCGCTTGTTGTAGCGGTATTCTAAACCAAGATTAATGTCAGTTATTAAGCCCAAGCTCTTCGCCATCTGTCCATTCTCAATGGTTACACCGTCTTCCATGGCATACACCAAGGCCTTACGTCCGCCTTCAAAATTCACGTCCAGATTCACCAAAAATTTATCGTACAGGTTGTAGCTCCCACGCACGCCTGCTTGCCATTGTGGCAGGTTCCACGCGTAGGTGTTGTTCAGCAATAAATACGAATAGTAACGTCCGATGGCATCTACTTTCAATTTCTCATTCAACTGATAGGAAACAGAACCTTCAATCGTTGTTTGATTCAAGGTGTCGTAAATCAATCCAAACTTATTTCCCACGGAGAATGTCGTATCGGTAATAAAGAAGGCCTTGTCTTTCACACGCGCAAAACTTGCGTTCACATTGAAGCTAATTCGGCTCGACAGTGATCCTTTGACCCCTCCATATACATCAATGCTGGTGTTTTCATTTTTCAACTGCAAGTTCGACAAGACAAACTCGTTGTCATCAACCGTTGAGCGGAAAGTACGCTGTTTCAGTCCACCGCGAACCCCAATGAATGGAATAAAAATGTCGTTAAACAACGAGTACTTCACTTCTGCAACTGGATACAAATGCACTTTTGTTTGTGTGTGTGCATCAACCACAAAATCGAACCCAACGATGGCACGGAAACGGTTGTTCCAAAGCTGCGTTGTCACTGTTGGCTTTAAATTAATGACCGTATTGTTCAGCACCAGCCCCGAATCGGCAGCAAATTGAAGGGTGTCCGACGGTGTTCCATAGCGGTAGCCATTGTAGCGCACATTGGCTTCGGCAGCAAATACCTCCTTCCCTTGACGGTACCAACCTGAACCTCCAACCGCAATATAGTTTTCGCTTCCTCTCCAGGCACTTAAGGAGTCGGATGGCTTTTTCGAGTTGAAATGGTTGTAGGCCACATTGATTTTATAGTTCAACTGCGCACTGTCTTTTTTGTGTGAATCGAAAGAGAAAGCTCCGCCCACATCTTGGTAGCGTTGTGCTATGGTGCTGCGGTCTACAGAATCGGTTGGGATTTGCCATCCGTAATAATGCAGTCCTTGGTTGTTGTAATGCACATCGCCGCGCAGTGAATAATTTTTCTCATTGATCGCGCCAAACGCATTGGTGCGGGTGCGGTCAAATTGAGCGGGTGCAAATCCTGTGAAGTTCCCGAACGAACTGAGGTGTTTGGCATGCACTCCATACACATATTTGCGCGAGCGTTTCGAATCGAAATACACCTCACCCAAGGGCATTAACTCGGAGCCAACACCAAGTTTCACGTACGTGGAATAGAGCTGTTGAAGTTTTGGTTCAACCTTAATCGTTACCGGTTTGATCGTGTCGACATGAATGTTTGTTGGGAAGCGCAAAGACAGTAAGGGGTATTGCTGCACAGGTGCGCCGATAGTCGTATCAATGATTGTCGGATTCATGCTGATGCGGTATGCCGGTGGAATGTCCCTATTCCCAACCCCATTAATGATCACTAAGTCCCCCTGTGCAAAAGACAGCAATGGCAAGAATGCGGCAAGTATGGCTATAAATCTCTTAGTTCCCATTTTCGTTCATTTCAATGATTGTTTCACCTTCTGGTGTGACGCTTTTCGGTTGATTTTTCAACTGCTGAATCTCCTGCATCAACTCATTTGCTTCTGATAAAATTCCATCATCCGTTGTCTTATAGTGGTTGATGACAGAATTAAGCGTGCGTTCTGCTTGGAATAAATCATCCGTTGCTAGCTGCACACGTGACTGAAGAATGAGCGCTTTTGCCGTCCAATAGTTGTAGCTTGGCTTCATCTTCAGCAATTCGCGAATGGTCTTGTCGGAATTCACATAATCTTGCTGTGCGTAATACATTTCGGCGATGATAAATTTCGCTTCTGCTGCTGTTGCTGTTGTGGTGTTTTTCACCAACCACTCGAGGTGTGGAAGGGCTAAAGAATAATTCTTCACCTCATAACTAGCGATTCCCGCAACATATTCGCCCTCTTGACGAATGGTATTATTGATGCCTGTATTCTCCAGCACCAAGGTCGCTTTCTCATATGCTTTTGACCAAGTTTTGATGATGAAATAGCTGCGCATTAACCCGAGACGCGCTGAAAAAACAGTTGCTGGTTTCGAACTAATTCCCTCCACGCGCTCGTAGAATGGAATGGCTTCTGCGTAACGTTCACTATTGTAATAAATCTGCGCACCTCGTGATGCTGCATATTCCGTGTACGAATTGTTCGGTCCTTCTAAGCATTGCGCATAGGCCTTAACCGCATTTTCCTTGTCGTTTAAGGAGAAGTATGAATTCCCTAAGAAGAACTTCGCATCCACAGAGAATCGTCCTGTAGGGAATTTGTCCAAGTACTTTTTAAACAATGGAATGGATTCCGCAAACAAGCTGTCCTTATAGGCCTCAACAGCTGGAGAGTAATACAAGCCCTCTTGTTCTTCCATTGAAATGTTAGCACACGAATACTGTGAAGCGATGTCGCTTACCTTTTCTGGCTGTTTCAACGCGGCATAAATATCCATCAATCCACGAACGGACTTTTCACAAACGGTTCGGTCTTCTCCATGTTCCGTTAAAATTTGTTTGTATTCCAGCTCCGATTGACGGAAATCGTGCTTTTTGAAATGAATGTCGGCACGTTCAATTTGGCAATCCACCACCAAATCTGAGTTTGGATATTCGTCCATGATGCGTTTAAAATAGGTCTCTGCCTTGTCGAATTGCTCCTTCGACTTATAGATTAAGGCCACATCATACAAACATTTCAAGGTGTACTTCGATTCCTTATAGTTGGTAAGAATGTCCAACAAACGCGCTGCCTTCAAATCATCATTCCCCATGTAGCCGTAGGCCTTCGCCATATAGAACAGCGCTTGATCTTCGTACCCTGCGGCGAGCTTCACTACCTCTTGGTAGCTTTTCACTGCCAATTCATCTTGTTTTGTTGCGAAGTAACCATCTCCAACGCGCATGTGTGCATCCGACAATTTGCGTTTGTCCTTCACCGAAGATTGGCAATAAATACGAAAGGCATCTGTCGATTGGGTGATGTCGTTCTTCTTCAAATACGCATAGCCCATGTTGTAGTAGGCATCTGCTTTTAAACCACTAGATTGAGCCGCAGGCATGGAGATAAACTCGCGGTATCCCTTGATGGCTTTGTCCATATCGTCTTGGCGGAAATACGCGTCCGACGCCCAAAATCGTGCTTTTGCTGTAATGGCCGCATCTACCGGATATTGATTGACCCGTTCGAACTGCTTAAGGGCATTTTTAAAATCTCCTTTTTGGAAAAAGTCAACTCCATAATTAAAGGCCACAAGCTGATATACCGTCTTTAAACGCGCGTCTTTGTTGGGGAGCTTGTCCAATGACTCCAGTGCCTTGGCATAGTTGTTTGTGGAAGAATAGACATTCACCAGGTACTGATTCACTTCATCGCGGCGCTTAGAATCTGGAAATTCAGACAAAAACGACTCAAAGGCTTCAACGGCATCATTGAACGGATTGATGTCTAGTTTATACGAAAGCACCGCAAAATTGTAAAGGGCATCTTCTTGAATTTTCACGTCCACCTGAATGGCTGCGGCCGCACCGAAAGCAGATCGAGCTGAAGCCAAATTGTTTTGTTTCATCCGTGATTCAGCAATATGATAAAGTGCCACTTGCGCTAAACTATCCTTCTTACCATTTGCCGCGCGGTCAAAAAGCTTCGCCGCTTTGTCGTACATAGCAGAACGGTAATACGCATATCCCAATTGATAATCGTCATCGCGGGTAGTTTGCGCATTCTTGTTGTACGCTTCAAGGTAAGGCACCGCCGCCGTAAATTGATTTTCGCGGTAATAGGAATCCCCTACCAAGTGATTCATGTCATTCTGATTAAACACCTTAGAAGTATCCATCACATTTGGTGCGATGTCAATCACCTTTTGATAATCGCCTTGCAAATAATAGATTTGTGCCAAGTAATACGGCGCAATTGAGGCATACTGTGCCTTGTCTTTCAGTTGTATGAATCCTGCTTCAGCCACTGAATAGGCCTTGTTCATGTAGGCAATGTGGGAGTAGAAATACAGGGCGGGTGGACCATACTGGGTAGAATCGTCTTTGATGTCGTGGAAAGCATTTCGCGCGGCATCATAGTTCGTTTCTTGGAAGTTGGCGTAGCCCAATTTAAACAAGAATTCAGGTCGATCTTCTGCGTTGATGTCCTTTGCGCTCAATTGATTGAACCAAATCAAGGCATCGTTAAAGTCGCGTTTGTGATAGAAAAACTTACCTAATCGGAAATAAATTTCTTTGTGATAGATGCTTTCTGGATAATCGGCGTTAAATTTTTCAAGTAGCGCCACAGCATCATTGTTCGAAAGCTCTAGTGCTGAAATCCCTTCGTAATATCTTGCCTTGACATACATGGGGTCGTTTTGTTTTCCGAATTGGTCGATGAAGGCACGAAATTCTGTGCGCGCCGCTGCAAACTGCGCTTTTTCGTACAATTCTTCTGCACGGTAGAAGCCCGCATATTCACTGTTGTATTTTTCTGAAGTCTGTGCAAAAACGGTGATGTTAACGCACAAACCTAGAATGATCAGAAGCCTGGTCATAAGATGTGTATTTAAGCTAGTAAAATTACTTCGGTAGCATTCGGTTACAGAAGCGCTTTCTAAAAGTTTTACACTTGATTCTGTTAAGATAATTTTCGCGGGGACGCCTTGAAAATAGTGTGATTTAAGACCTTTACATCAAATAGCGTCCATGGAAAAAGTCATAGATATCAAAAACGGCATCATTCGCCAACAAAACACGACCATACTTTCTGATCTTCATTTCAGTGTGGGACCTCAAGACTTTGTGTATTTGATTGGTCGAACAGGGAGCGGGAAGAGTACCTTACTGAAGGCCATTTATGGAGAGTTGCCACTCAGCGAGGGAACGGGCACCGTGGCTGGATATGATTTATTGCACCTGAAAAAGAAGGATATCCCGATGTTACGCCGAAAAATCGGCATTGTATTTCAAGACTTTCAATTGTTGACCGACCGCACCGTGATGGACAATTTGCTCTTTGTGCTGGGTGCCACGGGCTGGTCCGACAAGACACTTATGCAAAAGCGCGCCATG
>CANGIC010000013.1 GCA_947453795.1 Flavobacteriales bacterium | reverse complement strand
ATGAAACAGTTTGAGGATACAAAGAAAATGATGAAGCTCATGAGTAATCCGAAAAACATGATGAGCATGATGAAGCAAATGAAAGGCGGAATGCCGGGAATGTAATAGTTACGAGTTGAGAATTACGAGTTACGAGTTTGGTGACTGAGGTTCTCGAAGCCACCAAAGAGAGTTACGAGTTGAGAATTACGAGTTAGGAATTATTGGTCATTAGTAACTCTAACGATCAAGCCCCTCAGGAAACGCATACTCTTGTTCAGCATCATCAATCCAACATTTAAAGGTAAGTTCTCCATCAAATCGTGCAAATGTTCTGTAATTGATCCAATCGCCCAAGTTGAGGTAGCTTGAATTTTCAGCAATGCTCAAACGC
This sequence comes from Flavobacteriales bacterium, assembly GCA_947453795.1. Classification (GTDB taxonomy): domain Bacteria; phylum Bacteroidota; class Bacteroidia; order Flavobacteriales_D; family Crocinitomicaceae; genus M0103. The sequence goes on along the minus strand of CANGIC010000013.1, from coordinate 28,267 downwards.
AAGGGAAGGTGACGATGGCCAAAGATAAAATGGTCGTAATGTTCTTTTTGGTGTAATTCCTTGCAATATTGGTAGAGCCATTCATTTTCTTTTCCGAGAAATGTTTTGTCTTCTGTGATACTTGCTGCGCGGCTCGTTTTTGAAAAATAAGAGGCCAACGAAATACCAAAGTTGGGATGTAAACGCGCAAACATCCATTGGGAAATTCGACTGGCAAAAACTTTTTTAATAAACTTATATCCGCGGTCCCCAGGCCCTAATCCATCTCCATGACCGATATAAAGCTTTTTGCCGTTTATTTCACGGACAATGGGTCCTTTGTGCAATTGAAAACCAAGTTCTTTCGGTAAATAGTCGAAAATCCACATGTCGTGATTGCCCGTAAATACATGGACTGGAATGCCTGAATCAGAGATTTCTGCAAGTTTTCCTTGCAAACGAACAAATCCTTTGGGTATCGCATGTTTGTATTCAAACCAAAAATCAAAGATGTCACCTACGAGGTATATTTCTGTCGCGTCTTTGCGGACATGTTCAAGCCAGGATACAACAGCTTTTTCACGTGCTAAGCTCGACTCATAACTAGGTACTCCCAAGTGGAAGTCGGAGGCGAAATATATGACTTGGGGAGAGTTCAAAGGAACGATTTAGTGTCCGTAAATGCGCTTTAGTTCTGCTTCCAGTGCTTCACCACGCAAGTTTGTTTTGATGATGTTTCCTTCTGCATCAATCAGCACGGTGAATGGAATTCCTTTCACATCGTACATGGCAGCCACTTTGCTTTGCCACTGATTGAGGTCGCTCACATGATTGGGCCAAGATAAATTGTCTTTTTCAATGGCAGCCAACCACGCGGCTTTGTCTTTATCAAGGGAAACACTCATTACTGTAAATCCATCATTTTTATAGATGTCATATAAGTGAACAACATTCGGATTTTCTTTGCGGCAAGGGCCACACCAAGATGCCCAAAAGTCAAGCAGCACGACTTTACCGCGCAAGTCTGACAATTTCATCGTTGTTTTTCCGTCGATTTTCAGTTCTTCGAAGTCAGGAGCAGCTTTTCCGGGCGCAAGCTTGTTCGCAGCTTCTTTCTGTTTTTTCAGCGTCAAATACTGCTTGTAGAATTCACGCACTGAAGGTGAATCGCTGAATGAGCTGTTGATTTGTTGGATGATGGATTCGTAAGTGGCGAAGTCGTTTTCAGGATTGATTAGACCAAGCACCGGAAGAAGAGCAGGGGAGTTGGGGTTTTTCGAAATGAAATTCTGCAGGTTACTTTGAAAGTTGTAGAAATCGGTATTGATCGATGCAGCGATTTCTGCCTCTTGTGCTGGATTTTGTTGAATCAAACGAACAACAGAATCGCGTTTGTATTCCCAAGCCGTTTTTATTTTAATGAAATCATTCATGTTCGCACTTTCCTCAGAACCGACAATATTGCAGTAGGCAAATATATTCGCTCCGTCACCGTACATCTTGATGTCGGAATTTTCCCGCAGGATAAGATTGACATGCGCTCCACCCACGCGGATGACATAATAATCAGGATTCGGCACTGTCCCCTTAATCACAAAGTCTCCTTTACGTGTCATCTTCACTTTCACATAATCCACATAATGTGTTCCGAAGAACTGCGAAAGCATGATGGTGTCTATTGGTGCGTTGAAAATGTTTCCGGAGATGGTCACATTAATAGGTTTCTGTGCAAACGAAAAGCTTGCGCAAAAAATGAGTAGAATTCCAATTAACTGTTTCATGTTTTTTTTATTTTGCGAGCGCCTCTTTCAATTTTTGTTCCAATTCTAATCCGCGAAGTCCGGTGGCGATAACTTTGCCTTCGCGATCAATGAGCACGGTGTAAGGGATGCCATCAAATTTATACAATTGAATGACTGGTGTTTGCCATCCCAACAAATCACTTACATGCGTGGGCCAAATCAATCCGTCTTGTGCAATGGCTTTTTTCCATGCCACAGCATCTTCGTCCAAGGAAACAGAATAAACCGTAAAACCTTTGTCCTTAAATTGCTTGTATAAACGAACCACATTTGGATTTTCAGCGCGACAAGGTCTGCACCAAGAGGCCCAGAAATCGACCAAGACAACCTTTCCTCGAAGTGAAGAAAGTTTAATAGGTTTCCCATTCGGGTCTTTCAATTCAATATCTGGAGCACTTAGATTCCCCGATTGAGTAGAAAGATATTCTGTATAGGCATTTTCAATTTGAACGACTTGATTCTCCATGGTCAGTGCCATTGGCGAATCTCCAAAACGCTTTTTGAAGGCCTCAGCGACGGTTTTAAGCACATCCAAGGAGGAAGGGTCCCATTTGTCAAAACCTAAAGTTGGTGACGCAGATGTAGAAAGAACGATGTTGAAGGCATTGTCGGGATCTTTCGTCATTTGTTCCAATGCCCATTTGTCTACAGGCGCTTTTTCTGCATTGAAAATGGTCATCATCTCCTCTTCAGATAGCGTTGATTTCTGTGCTTCCAACTTCTGCTGTGCGATCATTAAATCCGCATACAAAGCCATGTAAGTATTCAACGGCTTAGCCCATTCGGTTCCAGAAACATTTGGTCGTGTGGTAAATTCACCAAAGGTGCTATTCACTTTCACGTGTTCATTTTCCGACATGGTAAATGGAATCATTTTTTCGGAAGTTTCACCTAGACGAAGCTGATAAATGCCTAGTCCTGGAACATTCCCTTTCATTCGGAAAGTACCATTGGCGTTGATTGTTGCTCGGGCGACTTCAATGGTACCTTGTTGGCTCAAGGCCTCCAGATAAATGGACATCCCCTCAGCGCCTTTAATGACTCCATCGACCGAAAAATTGTCTTTTGGTTTTTTTGTTGTGTCCGTGTCCGTGGATTGTCCGCAAGATGCAGCCACAAAAAGCAAAATGAAGGCAAATAGAAATTTCATATTACTGTTCTAAAGTTTGGCGCATTAGTGCATTGGCAGCTTTAGGGTCTGCTTTTCCTTTGGAGACTTTCATCAATTGTCCCATGAAGAAACCGATCAATTGTTTTTCACCAGCCCGGTAGCGTTCAGTTTCTGTCGGATTATGTCGAATGACTTCTTGGATAAATCCAAGGATCGCATCTTCGTTTGAATCTTGGATGAGGTTCAGTTCCTCGGCAATAAGTAGAGGTGTTTTATCCGTTTGTTGAAGCATCACAGGGAAAATTTTCTGAGAGGCCACTGAGGTCGATACTTTACCTTCTTCAATGAGTGCAATCAATTCAGCGATGCGCAAGGCAGGAAGTGGAAAATCTTCTATATCAACACCAAATTCATTGAGGTAGGATTTTACATCCCCAATAATCCAGTTTGCTGCTGCTTTATAATTACTCGTCAAGGCAATAACCTCTTCATAGAAAAGCGCAGTGCCTTTTTGATCGGTCAAGATGCCAGCGTCGTATTCGGATAAACCAAGTGTTGACGTGTATTTTATATGCAAATCTCTAGGTAGAGCAGGCATTTCCTTGCGTATTGCATTGATTTGAACTTCATCAACAATCAATGGCTGTAGATCAGGTTCGGGAAAATACCTGTAGTCATTTGCAGCTTCCTTTGAACGCATTGAAATGGTAGTATTCTTCAATGCATCGTAGGAGCGAGTTTCTTGGTAAAGCGTTTCTCCGTTTTCAAGTGCAGTAATCTGACGAATTATTTCAAACTCAATGGCACGCTGCACATTGCGAATGGAGTTCATGTTTTTTACCTCGACCTTCGTTCCAAACTCAGGGTTTCCTTTGATCCGCACAGAGATGTTGGCATCACAACGCAGTGAACCTTCCTCCATATTCCCATCGCAGATATCAAGGTAGCGCACCAATTTACGCACCTCCGTCAAATAGCTGTAGGCCTCTTGTGAACTGCGGATGTCTGGTTCGGAAACAATCTCTAAAAGTGGAACACCAGCACGATTTAAATCAACCAAGGTATCGAATACATCCACATCATGTATGCTTTTTCCAGCATCTTCTTCCATGTGGATGCGTGTCAAGCCAATTTGTTTCTCTTCGCCATTTTCCAATTTAACATGAATGACTCCACCGGTGCAAATTGGCGTTTTATCTTGGGTGATTTGATATCCTTTTGGAAGATCGGGGTAGAAGTAGTTTTTTCGCGCAAAGTACTGTTCTTCAGCAATCGTACATCCACACGCTAAACCAAGTTTTATGGCATATTCTATCGTTTTCTTGTTCATCTTCGGAAGTGTTCCCGGATGTCCAAGGGTTATAACGCTAACATTTGAATTGGGCTGCGAACCATATTCATTGATGTCGTTGGAGTACGCTTTCGACTTGGTGAGCATTTGTGCATGCACTTCCAGGCCAATAACAACTTCGTATTTATCGCGAATGGATGACTCCATGGTTATATTCTCGAGATTAATTCTTTCATAATAACCGTCATCTTAGGTTCTTGACGGCTTGCCACATCGATCACATCTTGGAGACTGACTTTATGAATTTTTCCAGGTACACCAAGATCGGTAATGATGGAAATGGCAAAACAAGGAATTTCCATGTGTCGAGCAACGATCACTTCTGGTACGGTTGACATTCCAACGGCATCTGCGCCTATTGCTCGGACATACTTGTATTCAGCCGGTGTTTCAAGCGTTGGTCCAGTCAGACCAGCATAGGTTCCCACTGAAACACGAATGTTATTTTCTTTCGCAATTTCTTTGGCTAGCGAAATCATTTCGGGATCGTATGGTTCACTCATGTCAGGGAAACGAGGACCTAGTTCGTCAAAATTCTTTCCAATGAGGGGGTGAGCAGGAAACAAGTTGATGTGGTCATCTTGAATCATAATTTCTCCCACCTCGAAGTCTGGGTTGACACCTCCTGACGCGTTGGATACAAAAAGCCGTTCAATTCCCATCAGTTTCATCACCCGCACAGGAAATGTAACCTGTTGCATGTTATATCCTTCGTAGAAATGAAAGCGACCTTGCATGGCCATTACTTTCTTTCCGCCCAATTCACCAAAGATTAATTTTCCTTTGTGACTTTCAACAGTTGAAACTGGGAAATTTGGAATGATGTCGTAAGGTATCTCATCGATGATGGAGATTTCTTTCACAAGACCACCCAATCCAGTTCCTAAAATAATTCCAATGGTTGGCTCTACCGAAGTTTTTGATTTGATAAAATCAACAGACTCTTTAAATTGTGTCAACATAGTTATTCAATTGTTCTAAAAATTCATCTTCTCGATCGATGACAACGGACATTGGTTGATAAAACCAAGGGTACGCTTTCATAGATTCTGTCATCGGCAAATCAGTCCATTTCACCCAATCCTTTTCCGTAGTGAATATGGCTGTTTCGTCGCTTACAAAAGTATCAAATTTTTGGTGAACCTTGAATAGGTCTTTGTCGGTATATGTGTGATGGTCGGGAAATGAAAGATGAACCACCTCGAAGGTTTGTTTCAAGTGCTGGATCAAGCTAGATGCATCAGCGATTGCAGTGATGACAAGTACACGTTTTACAGCACCTAAATCTGTTGGTTTTCCAAAACAAACTGGGGATGAATAGTCTATATTCGCAAAGTAAACAGGGGTTCTTTGGGCATTGATTTTTTCTACTAGCGTATCCTTTATTTCTGAGGATAGGTTTTTTGGACTTTTCGTTACGACAATCATGTTTGCGCGACTTTTTCCATTTTTGGATTCCCGAAGGCGCCCTGCAGGTAAGGGTAAATCAGTGAAAAAAGGTTTACTGTAATCGGTGAGCAGAATTTTGAAGCCCGGTGTTACAGCCCGATGCTGGTAGGCGTCATCCAAGAGAATAAGGTCTGTTTTAGGATAATGTTTGATGATTTCTTGAATACCAAAAGCACGTTTTTCACAGACAAAAACATGGGTATTTGGAAGGGTCCTCTTTGCATACATGGCAGATTCATCGCCTGAAACATTCGAACGAGTGTCGGGCTGGATTTCTAGAAATCCTGTTGAATGACGACCATAGCCACGACTTAAAATGGCCGTGCTGCGGGTGTTAGAAAAATGCTGTGCTAAATAGAGCGTAAGTGGGGACTTTCCAGTACCACCGGCACTTAGATTACCAATACAAATGGACTTTACAGGTATCGTGTAGGACTTGAAAATTCCCACCGAATAAAAGAAATTGCGAAGGCCAACTGCTACCAAATAGATGAAAGAAAAGGGTAGGAGCAAGTACTTCAGCACTGTCATTAGCTACTGTAATGGGGATTTAACTCGCTGAGTAATCAGAAAATGTTTGATCGTCAGCAAAGTAAAAAATGCGCACTTGGGCCGTATCCGTAAGGAAATCAATTTTCCCAATTTCGAAACGGTTAATTGCAATTCCTGTTCGATTTTCCAGGTCCTTTTTCATTTCATCGTAACGCTCAGGAAGAATTAAGTCAATGCGCTCGTAATTGATTGTCTTGCGTGTTTCATGTTTGACCAACCACAAATTTTCTAGGATGTATGTCAACAACATCACAGAAACATTGATAATGGCCATTTCAGCAATGCTGATTTGCTTGGAAGCCAAGGAATTTACAACGCTGACACCAATGATTAAGAAAAGATAAGTCATTTCTTTGATTTCTATCGCATCCGTGCGGTAACGGATAATTCCGAAAATCGCAAACAATCCAAGTCCCATTCCCGTATCAATGTCCAATTTTTTCAAGCCGAAACACAAGAAAAATGTAATTGTTCCAATGAGATAATAGGTGAATAAGTAGTCTTTGCGTCGCGTCTTTTCGTAGTAGAAATAGCGAATAAGAATGGTCAAAACAATCATGTTCACTGCCAGGCGAAGGAGTAAGACATACGCGTCGTCGCTAAAAAGATTAAGTCCTAAGGTGTCAGTTTTAGCGAGAGGAAGTAAGAAATTAGGCAGCATCGGTATTTATTTTTTTTAGGGTTAAAAGTTTTTTCTTAAATCGGTTAAATTTCAATCGGCTTCCGCCATACAATTCGATCGAACCAATGCAGTATTTACTCAATCGGTATGGACGAATATTTATTGTTTTCATCAGTGCAAAGAAAGCAGAATTTCTGTTTACAGATTCCTGTTTTAGTTCAGCGATGATAATATTGTCAAATTTCTCTGTTCTGTCGTCCCACCTAAAAGTCAAGTCGAAATCTAAGGTCAATCGTTCATTTTCAATTTTATTCACCAGGGTAATTCGGTGAAAAGAATTCCACATCACGGCTTTTAAATCAACATCCTTTGGAATAATCCCTTTAATGAATTCAATGTGATGGGCTTCTAGATGGTCAGGAATACTCTCCACCTTGATGCGCTTTTTATTGGTGCGTCCCTTGAATTTATGTTTGATTTCTAAAAAAGTCAAGTTCGACTCCACATATTTCCGAAACCTTACTTTGAATCGGTTGGTTCGTCCATTGTGATGGTCTTGGAAAAAGGAAAACCGTTCATCGTCAAAGTATAAACTTTCGTAAAACGGTGTTCTAGTGTCTTCGATTTCGAGAATTTTATAGGCATGAGCCAATTCAGGAAGAAATTTTACAAACTGCTGTAAAGAGAAGGCAAACTTGGTATCTACGCGATTCATCAACTTCACACGATCCATTTCGGAAAGTGTAATGGGTTCAAAGCCAATAAGTATATCCTGAATAGCGGGGTTTAGCATACGTGCAAAGTTAAGAAATTATTAATCTTACTCACCCTTTGAAGCCGTTTCCTTTTAAATCAGTCTAAAATATGTGGTTTTTAATCAATGATTATCTTTGTGACATGAGAAAAAAAATACTCCTGCTGGGTTCGGGTGAACTCGGAAAAGAATTTGTGATTTCCTGTCAACGAATTGGACAATATGTAATTGCCGTAGATAGCTATGCGGGCGCACCAGCCATGCATGTAGCGAATGCGTTTGAAGTGATCAACATGTTGGATGGTGATGCCTTAGATTTAATTGTGGAAAAACATCAACCAGACCTTATCGTCCCGGAAATTGAAGCCATTCGAACAGAGCGTTTTTATGCCTACGAAGCGGCAGGTATTCAGGTGGTGCCGAGTGCAAAGGCAGCGAACTTTACGATGAATCGCAAGGCCATTCGCGACTTGGCGGCTATCGAAGTTGGTGTGCGCACAGCGCCTTATCGCTATGCCACAAGTTTTGACGAATTGAAACAAGGGGTAGCCTTCACTGGGATTCCTTGTGTGGTAAAACCCTTGATGTCTAGTTCGGGCAAGGGGCAATCGGTCATTCGTTCGGAGGAGGATATTGAAAAAGCATGGAACTATGCGATGGAAGGTTCGCGCGGAGATTTGAAGGAAGTTATCGTGGAAGGATTTATTGATTTTGACTATGAAATAACGCTTCTTACTGTAACTCAAAAAAATGGTGAAACACTTTTTTGTCCGCCTATCGGACACCGTCAAGAACGCGGGGATTACCAAGAAAGTTGGCAGCCGCAAGTGATGAATCCTACGCATCTTGAAGAAGCAAAATCAATGGCGGCACGTGTAACTCAAGCGCTTGGTGGAGCTGGGATTTGGGGTGTTGAGTTTTTTATCACCAAAGAAGGGGCTTATTTTTCTGAACTTTCACCACGTCCGCACGATACAGGAATGGTGACTTTGGCGGGAACGCAAAATTTTTCAGAATTTGAGCTGCATGCACGCGCAGTACTTGGATTGCCTATACCTGAAATTGTCGGCGTAAGAAACGGAGCAAGCGCTGTTGTTCTTGCGACGAAAGAGAGCAACCACACACCTGTTTTTACTGGACTGGAAAGCGCAGCAAGTTATAGCAATTCTGACCTTAGGGTATTTGGAAAACCCAGCACGCGACCTTACCGAAGAATGGCTCTAGCACTGACATACGGTAATGAATCAACTGCGGAATTGGTGGAAAAAGCCAAGTCAATGGCGGCCGAAATTAAGGTAGATTAAAGCAGTCCTAAAGCAATTTTCATTCGGATAACGCGCTTTGATGCGGCGTCGACTTTTTTCTTGAAGGCCTCATCACTGCGGTAGCGATTGAGGATGTCGGCATGCGCTTTTTTGGCATCCACAGGCATCAATACGATATCGCACCCTGCCGCAATGGCTTTTTCTTCACATTTAGGAATACTTGCCACGCCGCCCATATTCATGGCATCGGTTACGATCAGCCCTTTAAAACCAAATTCCCCACGCAACAAAGTGGTAACGATGGTTTCCGAGGTCGTTGCAGGCATGCCTTTCGTGTCGTAAGTTGGGTTGTTGGCCACGCCAATGTGAGCTACCATGATGGACAAAACCCCATTTTTGATGAGCTCGGGATAATTTCCAATTTCTTTCAATTCACCATCGATCATTTGCAGCGACTTGTGGGTATCTCCCGTAACCAGTCCATGACCAGGGAAATGTTTCGCTGTCGCAACAATGTTCTGGGATTGAGTTTGTTGTATAAAAGCATCTGACCAAGGGATAATGTTCGCCGGCACAGCGCCAAAGCTTCTGAATCCAACCGTTTTGTTCGGAGACATATCGACTACTGGGGAGAAGTTGTAGTTGATTCCAATGGCATTCAATTCTTTGGAAATCAAATCGGCACATTCACGGACTTCATCAATCGATACCATTTCATTGGCTTTTTTTACTGGGGTTGAACCGATGATTTTGCGATTGACTAAACTAGGTTCGGCATCTGCGCTGTATAAAAAAGGCAAATTACCTATAGTGTCGTTCATTTTCTCGAAATTCTTAATCCATGTGGTGAATTCATCTTTCGTTCCATTCAGCATCAATACACCACCAATGATACGTTGGCGAATGTGTGCTTTTATAGTGGCTTCGGTTTGACCCAAACGGCCAACAGCAGGCATGATCAATTGAGCGACAATGGCAGTGTCATCCAATTGGGAAAATACACGGTCCACCTCAGCGTCTAGATCCTTGTTGTCACTTAAGAAATCGCTGAGCTTGAATTCTTTCTGAACTTCGGGCTGAATGCGTTTTTCTACTTTTTTCGCGGTATTCGTTGTTTGTGCGCAGCTATAAAAAAGGGTGATTAGAATACTTGGTAAAAGAAAATAGTTTCTCATGGATGAAAGATCTTATTAAAGTAGAAGCCAAAGTTAAAGTCCTTCAAGGCGCGAGATGGAACGAAACGCGATGTTTTTTGCACAATTCCATTGTCAACAACCATTTTGAAGCCCATCACAGGTGTTGTTTTTGCACCTCCCGTACGTTCTGAAACACAGCCGAAGCGCAAATCGTAAAAATAAAAGTGCTTGCCTTCGGTAGCTGTCGTATAGTAACCGTCAGAGATAAATTCGAGCTGCTTGGAATAATTTTTATCTGGCCATTTCAATTGGAATAACTCCTTTTGATGTTTTGGAATGGTGTCTACCTCTTTCGCATTGTAGTCGTAGAAAATGGATTTATAAGCGATGTAATAATTGCTGTCGTCCTCAGCGAGCATCATCCAATAAAAACTGGTGAAAGGCATGGGAGCTACCATGGCGTTGCGCGTTTTTAGATGGCTTTCAGAAAAATAGAGGGTCGCGTTGGACAAAATAAGTAGTTTGACGATTACCCCAAAAAGCAGGTAACTTGACGAATAAATGATTCCTCCCATGTTCCACTTCCTTCGGGAGGCACTTTCTCTTGCCTTGAACATGGCGATGATTAAGCAAATCATGAATGGTACAGTATACAAAGGATCAATGATAAATACCGTATTGAATTTAATGCGCATGTCGAAAGGCCAGAAAAAGGAAGTTCCATAATTTGTGAACATATCCAACATAGGATGCGTGATTATTCCCCAGAAAAAGAGTTTGATCCACATCTTTCGCTCGAATTTTTCCTTGTAAAGTTTGTGAACCAGCCAGCCCAATATCGGCGCCATGAGGCAAGCGAAAAGCAGGGAATGGGAAAGTCCACGATGTACCAGTGCACCATCGATGGGGTGGTATAATCCACTGAAAATAACGTCTAAGTCGGGAATTGTGCCCGCAATGGCGCCCCAAAGAGGTGCTTTATTGCCAATTTTTCGTCCAGCGACGGCCTCGGCAACAGCAGCTCCGAGAACAATTTGCGTAAGTGAGTCCATAATCTATGCCTTCAAAATTAGAGTTAAAAACAATGATAAAAGCAATTGTTCATTTTTGTATCTTCAAGTACCTAAACGAGTCAAATGAGAAACCACCTATCCATCAAGTCGTGGGCTGAAGATGATCGGCCGCGCGAAAAAATGTTATCCAAAGGCAGATCCGCACTTTCTGATTCTGAATTGCTGGCCATTTTAATTGCTACAGGTTCAGCAAAGAAATCGGCACTCGACTTAGCCAAAGAATGCCTCACCTTGGCAAGCAATGATTTGGCAAAACTTTCGCGGCTTACCGTTTCAGAGCTCTGCAAGATAAATGGTATCGGTCCAGCCAAAGCCATAACACTTGTGGCCTCTTTGGAGTTGGGAAGGCGCAGAAAAGAGAAGGCAGTGGAGAAAAAGTTGAAGATCATTTCTTCACAGATTGTCTATGACCACATGCGCCAATACCTGCAGGACCTTTCCCATGAAGAATTTTATGCCATCTTGTTGAATCGTGCCAATGAAGAAATTAGAACCGTTCAAATTTCCTCTGGGGGCTTATCCGGAACGGTTGCCGATGGCAAAATGATTTTCAAAGCGGCCATCGAGAACAGCGCGCATGGGTTGATCCTTGTGCACAACCACCCGAGTGGGCAACTTTTTCCGAGTGACAGTGACAAAAGTTTAACGCGGAAAATGGTTCAATTTGGATCCTTTATCGATTTGCCCATCTTGGATCACCTCATTTTCGCGGATAATGGTTATTTTAGCTTCGCTGATCAAGGAATACTTTGATTCAATCCATTTTAGCTCATGAAACGCATTATTACTATTGTAGGTGCCCGTCCTCAAATCATAAAGTCTTCAGCGATTAGTCGCGCGGTAAATGGTCCGTACAAAGGTAAACTTGAGGAAATTATCGTCCATACCGGACAACATTACGACGCGAATATGTCGGATGTTTTTTTTAAAGAACTGGAGATTCCCCGACCTCACTACAACCTCAATGTGGGAAGTGCTTCTCATGGTGTACAAACTGCACGCATGATCGAGGGATTGGAATCCATTTTTATGAAGGAAAAACCCGATGCGGTGCTTGTGTATGGTGATACCAATTCAACCGTTGCCGCAGCATTAGCCGCAATTAAAATACATATACCTGTAGTACATGTTGAGGCGGGTTTGAGAAGTTTCAATAAGTCCATGCCCGAAGAGGTGAACAGAATCGCTTGCGACCACATGTCTTCACTGCTGTTTACACCAACACAATCGGGTCTTGATAATTTACACCGCGAGGGTTTTGCACTTCAATCCCACAAAAAGGCCAGTGCAGACCATCCTAATGTTTACCATTGTGGCGACGTGATGTACGACAATAGTCTTCACTTTTCAAACATTTCGGACAAGGTATCAACGGTTATGGCTTCCTTGGAATTGGAAAAAGAGGCATTTCTCCTTGTCACTGTTCACCGGGATTCGAATACCGATATCCCCGAGAATTTACAAGGGATTTTTCGCGCTTTGGTAAAATTGAGTGAAAAATACCAGCAAACCATTGTGCTTCCTTTACATCCACGAACTAGAAATATGTTGGAAGGACAATTGCCGCATGACCTTTACCAATCTGTCGTTCAGAATGACAAGCTCAAGATTATTCCTCCTTTAGGTTTTCTGGATATCATTGCCTTAGAAAAAAATGCGTCCATGATCATTACCGACAGTGGAGGATTGCAAAAAGAAGCATACTTCTTCAAAAAGCCCTGCATTATTCTTCGAGAACAAACGGAATGGGTTGAAATTGTTGCGCAAGGAAACGCGGTATTGACTGGCGCAGATGAGGAGCGGATTCTTGCCGCTTATCATAAACTAAGTTTGGATGCTGTATTAAGTTTTCCGGAATTGTATGGTGATGGACATTCGGCTGAATTTATCTGTCAAAAAATAACCGAAGAACTATAGAATGCTGATCTATGTGGACCAAATATCGGAGCGTTTAATCTACACTTTAGACTTTGTGTTTAAGGAGCGCGGGTTGGAGTATAGCTTAACGAATGACGGCCATTTTTTTGAAGCGTCAAGCGAATCAAAACTCAATTATTCCGAACGCTATTTTGCTAAACATCTTCAGCTAAAACCGGCCTCAGTTCTTTTTGACGAGGAAGTGTTGATTTATGAAATTGGTGCAGGTGAATTTGAAGATGAGCAATGTCTTTCCTTTAATAAAGCCATTGATCCTTTGGCGTCGGTCTTTTATGTGCTTTCACGCATGGAAGAGTGCACAAGTACCTTTGAGGATCGTCATGGCCGCTTTCCACTCGAACGAAGTGTGTTGCACCGCTATGGATGGATAGAGCAGGCAATCTGTGATCGCTGGGCAGTAGATTTTTTGCGTTTCTTAGACAGGAATGGCCGCATAAACTTTAGAAATCGTTCAACAGATGTAGCGATTATTCCAACCTTCGATATCGATAATGTATATGCCTATCAATGGAAGAATGGACTGCGCAAGTGGGTATCGCGGGCAAAGGATGTGGTGAAACGAGACCGAAACCGAATCCTGGAACGCAGAGAAGTTTTGCAAGGCGTAAAAAAAGATCCATACGACACGTTCGAGGATATACTTGCTGTGCGAAATGCCGGATTCGCCGTGCGCATGTTCTGGTTGCTTGGTGATTATGCGAAATTTGACCGAAATGTCTCTCACAAAGACCCACGCCATCAAGCGTTGATTAAAACCATGTCTGAATCGTGTATTGTAGGCATACATCCGAGCTATAAATCAAATAGCTACGAATATTACCTGCACGAAGAAAAAGAGCGTTTAGAGGAAATCATCAAACACCCCGTCGAACATTCACGCCAACATTTTTTGAAGTTGAAAATTTCGATTACTTACCCCATACTGATTGAACAAGGGATCCGTCACGATTACACCATGGGATTTGCTGAAAATGTAGGGTTTAGAGCCGGTACTGCGCGTCCTTTTCATTGGTTTGATTTGTCAAAAAATAAGCCGACAGCACTCGTTGTTCACCCCTTTGCCTATATGGATGGAACCTTGAATGAATACATGAAATTGTCGCCCGATGAAGCCAAGGCGCGCATTCTAAAACTCTATAAGGAAATTGAAAAATACGGTGGCGATTTTTTGTGTGTTTGGCACAATGAGACCATCGGCGATTACGGCAAATGGGAGGGATGGCGCGATGTATTGAATTATACACTTTCATTAAACGAATTGAAATGAACCGAACCATAGCACTTACAGGAACGCTACTTTTGATCATCTCCATTATTTTGGGGGCTTTTGGCGCACACGCCTTGAAGGAAATACTAAAAGAGGAACAACTCATCTCCTTTGAAACAGGTGTTCGCTATCAAATGATTCACGGACTTGGCTTGTTGATTATAGGACTGCAGGCAGACCGACATGGATTTGCATTGAAAACGATTTATCGCCTCTTGTTGAGTGGGGTAATTTTGTTTTCGGGCTCCATTTATTTTCTTGCCCTGCAGGATGTGTTGGATTTCAACCTTAGGTTTTTAGGCCCCATCACTCCGCTTGGTGGATTGTTGATGATTGTGGGGTGGACAGTTTATGCCTTTCACTTGTTTCGCTCAAAATCCAATGCATGAGCAATACGTTTAAGGTAACCATTTTAGGTTCGGGGACTTCTCAAGGGGTTCCTGTAATTGCCTGTGAGTGTCATGTGTGCTCAAGTAAAGCGGAAAAGGACCAGCGGCTGCGGGCGTCTATTCTGATCAACTGGCACGGACATAATTTCGTCATTGACACTGGACCCGATTTCCGACAGCAAATCTTGAAATCAAAGATTAAAAGTCTTCGAGCAATCCTGTATACGCATGAACACAAGGACCATTTGGCAGGAATGGACGATGTACGTGCGTTCAACCACCGCGAAGAAAGGGACATGGAAATCTTCTGCACACCTCGGGTTGCGGAAGCATTGAAAAGGGAATATAGCTACGTCTTTTCAGGTGACCGTTATCCAGGAATTCCAAGTGTCAACATCAATTTGATTGAGAACAGGTCTTTTCGCTTGCCCGATGGTCCCATTGTCACACCGATTGAAGTGCTGCACTATAAGATGCCCGTTTTCGGATACCGAATTGGGGACTTCACCTACATCACCGATGCAAAGACGATTTCTCCTGAGGAACGAAATAAGGTGCGTGGGACAAAGGTGTTGATTGTAAATGCATTGCACAGATCGGAACACATTTCACATTTCAATTTGGAGGAAGCCCTAGAGTTTATCCGTGACATACAGCCAGAAAAGGCCTACTTGACACACATTTCTCACCTATTCGGCACACATGAAGAAATCGCTTCTTCACTACCTCCAAATGTTTTCGTTGCCTATGATGGCTTGGAATTGGAAGTGGATTGATGAAAAAATTAAAAATCATTGTAGTCCGACTAAATCCACTTTCATCTTTTATCCAATCGGGTTAACCGTGGTTTTCTGACCCCATCGGGGTCAAACAATCTAAATCCAAAATGATAAAATCACCCCTTGCTTTAAAATCACTGATTTCGATGGTTTCAGAATGAGTAACAAAATTTTATCGGACAATAATGATTAAGAATTTTCACCTTACTTTTTCACTTTCATTCCGATGACATTCGGCAATGCCCAAAATGACATGTTGTTATCATTGGGATAGGTTTGCGAAACATAACTTCCAACTTTTTCAATGACGCGATTACCCGTGCGGATGTATAAACTTGTTTCGGGCCCACCTTCGATATAGATTGCATTGGTTAGACCATAAGGCATGCCCAACATGAAGCCAATCATTTCATTGTGGGTGTAGGGAGATCGTGAATAGATGTAGTAGATGTTGCCTAACGCATCTGTAGCTGCAACCATCATACTGCAGGACTGATAACGCTTATTCCAACCCATACCCGTTCCGTTGCAGTCAATCATACGCAGTCCTTGAGCGTAGCAATGGTAATCGTCTTTTACGGTGTGCCAAGGGTCACATTGCAGGTCGATGATGCAAAAATCATGGGCGTTACTGTCTTTGGCATTCAATGCAATCATGGAATTGTAGTTCTCTCGAAGTAGTGCATTGTTGTGATGACCGTAGTTTTTCATGAATCCACGATTGATTAAGCCATTCGAAAGTTCGTACATCCCTGCGTTGAGCACGATATTAAAGTCAAACGTATCGGCCCATTCACATACCGATCTTGGACGACCATATTCTGTGGCAGTTACTAAGGAAAAATCCATTTTAGCCGGAGTAATGCGTACAATCGTAATTTTTGAATCACCTAGAATTGATTTCTTTGGTGCGTCTATTACGCAATACAAAAGGCCATCGGCCAGCGAGTCCCATGCATAGGGCTCTTTTCCAAAATAGGAGCTGTCTACGGCAGCTTGCCCAAAGGTGGAGTGCGCCATGACTATGAAGCACAACACACCAAGCGTATCTTTAATTAATTTCATTCCAATCAAATTTCTTCTTTTCAAACGGAAAAACCTCGAATAATTCACCCGAATAATAAAATTGATAAGCAACAGCCCCAAAAGTGTAAGCTTTGTCTTTAATCCGAATGGTTGACCCACCAACGCGGGGATTCTTTTTCGGTACAGACTGAATGTAACCCACATTGAACAAGGTAGCAAGAATTTCCGGACGGTTGTCTATCGGAAATCCTGCGCGCTCCCATTGGACTTTAACTTGTTTTAAAAACAAAGCAGCATACATGTAGGAATAAAAATGGTTTCTAAATGAGGTCAAACGGCTAATGCGTTCCCCGGTTGGGTCTCCCGATGAGAAATCGAGAAGATGCTCATACTTTTTCCCTAAATAATACTGGCTTTTGGAGTCTTTTAGGTATTGCTCAATGTCTTTAGCCGTATGTTCCTTGATGCCAGTTACTCCGAATGAAAATTGAGACTCCACGGAAAGAATTTTTAACGGCCCAATCCATTGTTTATATGCTTCACGGTTTGAATTGAATAAGCGAATTTGTTCGCCAACAAGGCACGCAACAATCAGTCGTCCTTCAACTCCTGTAACAGCAGCAACGGAATCAATGAGGGCACGGTCTTTCACCACCGCTTCTTTGAATACGCCCCATTCCGCAATGTTCATCCATTCAAATGCACTTTTGTGTGTGTATTGACGTGTGAAGTTTTTGCGGTTCAATCGGTATTTTTTCAGATCGGCCATATAGCGCTTGTCTTTTTTTAATTCGAGGTCAACCGCATCCAACATGCGCAGAATTTCAAACTCGTCAATACCGTTTCTAAATGCCTCCAATATATATTCGGCGTTTTTGGGATAGTAGTTATTGAGAATCAGTAAACGATGCAATGCGTCGTGGTGGCGAAAGGTCACTTTGGAAATGTCCTCTTTAAAGGATTGGTTGTACTGGTTATTGATTCCAGAAAAGTACCTATTGTTGGCATCAATGGATCCACCTTCATCGGTCAAACGCAGCATAATCGCCGCATAACTTGCCGTAAGAAAAAATCCAATCAACGCGAAGCCAACCAAAAAGAAATAGAAGGGAATTTTGAACCACTTGCTGCGAAATATTTTCCTCATAGGAATGAAACAATTATTGGATTGCGAAAATAGAAATTCTAGGTCGGCTATTGCTGAATCTTGAAGGAAAACGCTTGTTAAAAGTTTCTTTTTACTTTTGTCTAAATATTAGAACGATGGCTAACAATTTACTAGAAGGAAAAAGAGGGATAATTTTCGGTGCACTAAACAGTCAATCTATTGCATGGCATGTTGCGGAGAAGGCACATGAGCAAGGTGCGCGCTTTGTTTTGACAAATGCTCCAATCGCGATGCGTATGGGTGAAATCAATGGTCTTGCTGAAAAAACGGGGTCAAAAGTTATTCCTGCAGATGCGACAAGTGTTGAAGATTTAGAGAAATTGATCAGCGAATCAATGGAAATCCTCGGTGGTAAAATTGATTTTATTTTACACTCTATAGGCATGTCGGTGAATGTGCGCAAGGGCAATCATTACACCAATGAAAATTACGATTACACCATGAAGGGGCTCGATGTTTCTGCACTTTCATTTCATAAAGTGATGCAAACGGCGAAAAAATTGGATGCCATGAGTGAGTGGGGTTCAGTTGTGGCCTTGACATATATCGCTGCACAACGTGTGTTCCCAGATTACAATGACATGGCTGACAATAAGGCCTATTTGGAATCGATCGCGAGAAGCTTCGGGTATCATTTTGGTGTGGAAAAGAAGGTTCGTGTGAACACGATCTCACAATCACCAACGATGACTACGGCGGGAAGTGGAGTAAAAGGTTTCTCTGAATTTATTTCATTCTCAGATATGATGTCACCATTGGGAAATGCGGATGCGAGTGCGTGTGCCGATTATTGCATCACCTTGTTCTCAGACTTAACCCGTTACGTGACCATGCAGAACTTATTCCATGACGGTGGATTCTCCAATACAGGAGTTACGCAACAAGTTATCGATCGGTTCTCGGAACAATAAAAAAATCGAAATGCAGTCTAAGGGCTGCATTTTTTGTTTTATTTCGCAACAAGTTTCGTTAAGGATAAAACTAAAAAACAATCATATGAAATTAGTTATTGCATTTTTACTGTGCTGCACTGCGGTCTATGGACAGCAGCTCAATCTTCGGAATGGGGTGGGTGGTCTTTTCAGTTTGGGCGTTCGCACAACGCTGAGTGGATTCAATGGATCGAACGCACTTGCTTCAGGAACAGGTTTTGGATTGGGGGGTCAATTTCGTATTCAGCCCGCTAAAATGGTCAATACAGATTGGTTTTTCGACTACATCACAGAAAATGCGGGCGATTTTGCAAATCGAACAGATTATCACATTGGGTGGAGCGTGTTGTATTATCCGTTAAAAAATGAAACATCCTTTGCTCGGCCATACCTTCTAGCAGGACATTGCTTCGATTATACCAAACTGCAAGAGAACGCGAATAGAAACAATTATTTGGACCGTTGGAGTTCTGCAATCCAGGGTGGACTCGGGGTGCATCTCAATCTTTCAGAACGACTCGACCTTTCGTTGGTGGGACAATATATGATTCACCTAGGGACAGACATTCACGAAGAGTATATAAATGGTCAGGTCGTTTTTCACCAGGAGAAGGGTGGCACCTTAGAAGGACATTTGCTCTTTAATGCGAGCATTAATTATAAAATCTCAGACTTATGGTAAGGGGATTCATTGTTGCTGCCTGTCTTTTTGTAGTGGGGACTTCATATTCGCAGTATTTAATTGGTGCGGGTTTAATCAAAGCGACTGGAAGCATTACACCAGGTCGGATGGTGGCGCAACCCATGCGAAACATTTATTTTTCGGGGTTTTCAGAAGTGTATGTGAGCCGAAAGGTAAGTTTCAGAGGGGATGCACTATGGTATGTGGATGGTCAGTCGAAGGCAACGCAAGAGACATGGCGATATGCACGGAATCTGAGTGTTTATTTCGGAGCGTTTTACCATTTCAATAAAAACAATTGGGATGTACATATTGGTTTTCAGCCAGGAATGGCCGTTATAAAACCATCGGGAAGTGTTCAAGTCAATCCATTGGTAAAAGCGTGTCCATCTGCTGCTGTGCATGTGGGCTCTACCTTTTTTGTATGGAAGTACTTTAATTTCTTCGCTGATGTGGCCTATACGCACACCTATTACCGTGGATTGAATACGGGCTCCGCTTATCTTGGTGAGGTATTGATCACGGCAGGATTAGGGTTTAATATAAATGTTCTTCAGACGAAAACCTTTCAACACTAATTACTGGTTACTCAAGAAGATGGCATTGGCCATGAAGAGTTTCCCATTTTCCCAAAAACCGCGGAACAAGGGATTGTCGATCATATAAATAATACACCCATTTCCAATATTCTCTTGACCAATGACTAGTGTTTTTGGCTGCTTTTTCAATGCCTCACACCCCGCGAATCCAGCGATAAGTTCTGGCTTCTCGGGAAGTGTCACTACGTTTGAAGCGTTACTAAAACAGTCATACCCATCTGCACTTAATTTTAGTGTGAAATAATCACCGCTGTAACCAAAAGCCAATGGATTTGTATGATCCACCGTGCAGCGAAAGATAGCCCCTGTTATGGTTTGTTTAATGTATTCTCGTTCTTGCTCGTTGTATTTGATGTGTGGGTGTTCGTGCACTTCTTCGGCATCACCTTCCTTGCTTTCATCAATAGATTTAACTTTCAGTGCATAACCTTGATCCGTCGTGAAACCAGCTGCAGAAGCGCCAATAGCAATTATTTTTCCTCCATTTGAAATCCAAGTTTGCAAGGTCGTTTTTGTGCCTTCATCCATGAAAATTGACGCATCACCTTCCGGGATGATCAACACCGTAAACTGAGCGAGTTGCTGCGCATCCAATTGATTGGGATGAATCTGAGTGATTGGGAAGTTCAATTCTTTTTCGAAAAAATGCCAGGTTTCCCCAGCACTTAATGATGATGTCGCATCACCAAAAAGCATGGCAACTTTTGGTGTGTGAATCATTTTTACATAGGAGGAGCCCAAGTCATTGCCTTGATCAACCATCCCTGTGGTTGTTGCGGTAAGGTATTTCTCATGGGCATTTGCAATTGAAATCAATGTTTCGTTGAATAATTTCGGCGAATTATCTCCTTTGGCTATGATGAGCGTTCCTCTAGCATACGCTTTACCATTCAGCGTAAATGGATTTTCCGCAAATCGAACACGTATTCCATGTTGGAGAATGTCTGACAGGAATCGAGCATCACTCATGCTGTTCCATTCGGTAATGTAAGCGTAGGCATTTTCTTGAGATGAGTTGGGTAAAAATATCCGTGTAGCTTTTACCCCTTGTATTTTTGTTTCGGAGGCAATAGCTTCAAGCCCATAAGCATAGGGTAGGGACCAAGCTGTAATGTCGTAAGTAAGGGAGTCTGAAAGTTTTGTTTTCGGTTCAAAAAGTACATTGACCAAGGTTCCTTTCGGTTGATCGGTGTGAATGATGAGGTGATTCACGCCAGGTATTATCGAACCAGGACCATTTTTTACATAGTCGAAGCCTTTTACGGTAACATTTCCTGATCCGAATGAATACTTGATCTCATGAGCATCCAATAGTTTAGTCAAGGATAAAACATTGTCGTAATTCCCACCAACGATGTAGCTTTTGTATTTGTAATTTTTCTTAGTAACAAAGTCATTGAACGAATGTATCAATTCGGACGATTTCAAGGAGGAATACTGTACAGTTGAAATTCCTGTTGTGTGGTGATGGGCAATCCGGTCAGAAAGTTTCAAGGTATCTCCATCGTTGGTCTGAATCGCAAGTCCTGCGCGTCCATTGCCTGCCTGCTCATAGGTCATACCCACCGCACCATTGAAGGTCGGGTAGGTGTCCCCATAGCTTGGGTAAAGTAGATCAAAGATCTCACGTGTAAAATAAAACCATCCTTGTTTGTCGAAATAGGTAGCATGATTGCGTCCAAGTCCATTTTGGAATTCGCGTTGCCAGTCGGTAATTACTTCATGATAGGGTTCGGCTGCTGGCGCAAAATAATAGGGATCATTGATGCCTTGTTCGTGAAAATCAACATGTACATGCGGCATCCATTGGTTGTACAATTTGATGCGTTGCTGCGATTCCACCTGTGTTAACCACGCCCAGTCTCTATTCAAATCAAACATATAGTGGTTGGGTCTGCCGCTTGGCCATGGTTCGTCGTGTTCAGCCGCCGATGGGTCAGAGTTAGGTGTTGCATTCGCCACCTGATTGTACCAGTGTACATAGCGGTCACGCCCATCTGGATTGATGCACGGATCCATAATGACTAGGGTGTTTTTGAGCCAGTCCTGGTGTTGGGTGAGGAGTTCGTATGCCGTTTGCATTGCTGCTTCTGTGCCCGAACTTTCATTGCCATGTACGTTGTAGCTCATCCATACGATGGCAATGTTCTCGTTCTTGTCGAGCGAACTGTGGGCTTTTTTAATTTCTTCAATGCGTTTGAGGTTTTCAGGCGTGGAAATATATGCCACTACCAATGGCCTGTTTTCAGCTGTCCGACCATATTCTTCAAGGATAAGTCCACCATTCGCATTTGCTTCCAACTGCTTGAAATAGGCGACTACAGTGTGGTGGTCGTTGAAATGATCACCTAGTGTAAATCCTAGAAAGGAATCTGGACTTTTAAGTTGAGCAGTTGACGGAAGGCCAAATAAAATAGCCGTAAGAAGAAAAAGAAGCGTGCGCATAGGAATCAGCATTGAGACCCAAAACTACTGATTCTAGAGAAATAGGCGTCGGAAAGGATTAAATTATTCCCTTGGTACGAAGAAATTCATCCAAGGACTCAATGTCGCCGAACAATACTTCACGTGCTTTACTTCCTTGAAATGGTCCAATGATTCCCATTCCCTCGAGTTGATCAACGATGCGACCAGCGCGGTTGTACCCAAGCTTCAGTTTTCGTTGCAGCAAGCTCGCTGAGCCCTGTTGATTCATGACAACAATCCGAGCTGCATCCGCAAACATGTTATCAATTTCATTCATGTCGATATCGCTTCCGCCATCGCCACCTTCGCCCACATATTCAGGTAAAAGCAAGGCCTCAGGGTACGCCCTTTGTTCACCAATAAAGGCACAAATGGCCTCGACTTCTGGTGTATCCACAAAACCGCACTGAAGTCGTTTTAATTCCGAACCATTTGAAATAAGCATGTCTCCGCGTCCAATTAATTGATCTGCACCTGAGGCATCTAAGATGGTGCGTGAATCGATTTTGGACAAGACACGAAAGGCAATACGGGCTGGGAAATTGGCTTTAATCATACCTGTAATTACATTCACAGACGGCCGCTGAGTCGCAACAATAAGGTGGATTCCAATGGCTCTGGCGAGCTGTGCAATTCGAGCAATTGGATGTTCCACTTCTTTCCCTGCGGTCATGATCAAATCGGCAAACTCATCAATCAAAACGACGATGTAAGGCAAGTAACGGTGTCCTTTTTCAGGGTTTAATTTACGTGCAATGAATTTCGCATTGTATTCTTTTATCGTCCGAACACTTGCATCTTTCAGCAATTCATAGCGATCGTCCATTTCAATGCATAGCGAATTCAAGGTATTTACAACTTTCGAAACATCCGTAATGATGGCATCTTCTTCACCGGGAAGTTTTGCCAAATAATGGCGTTCAATCTTATTGAAAAGTGTCAATTCCACTTTCTTAGGATCGACTAATACAAATTTCACTTGTGCCGGATGCTTTTTGTACAGCATCGAAATGAGTATCGCATTTAAACCTACCGATTTACCTTGACCCGTAGATCCTGCGACAAGGAGGTGGGGCATTTTGGTTAAGTCGAAGGTGTATGTTTCATTGCTAATGGTTTTTCCGATTACAATAGGTAGTTCATAATCAGAATTTTGGAATTTTTCTGAAGCAATGAGCGAACGCATGCTCACCATCTCAGGGTTTGATTTTGGTACCTCGATTCCAATTGTTCCTTTTCCAGGAATAGGAGCAATAATTCGAATTCCAAGTGCGCTCAAGCTCAAGGCAATATCGTCCTCGAGGTTTTTGATTTTAGAGATGCGCACACCAGGGGCGGGCACAATTTCGTACAAGGTAACAGTCGGTCCTGGGGTGGCCTTGATCGATGCAATTTCTATTTTGTAATGCGAAAGGGTTTGAACAATACGGTTTTTGTTGTCTTCCAATTCCTGTTTATTGATGGTGACACCACTATTGCCGTATTCTTTCAACAAGTCGATTGGAGGCAAAACAAAGTTCGCTAAATCCAAGGTAGGGTCATAGTCACCGTATTCCTTGCGAAGTCGGTCTAGATCCTCCGTATCCAATTCCTCTTCCGCCTCAACAATATCCACGGAGAACGTATCGTCCTCAATATCGCTCAGGTCCATTTCTTCAGTCAGAGAAGAGGCGGTTACTTCAGACTCAGATTCTTTGTAGGTAATGACCAATTCAGAATCATCAAACTCTTCCTCATCCTCTTCGATTTCTGGCTGGTCAAAATGAATGGTTTCTGTGATGTTGTCCTCCTCGATTTCTTCGTCTTTTATGGTGTTGACGACACGAATATCGTCGTAGAGCATATTTTCTGAACTCGTTGCTGAGGCAGTTGCCGTTGCATTCTCCAATTCCTCTTTGCTGCCAAAAAAGCGGTTAAATAGTGCTTTATAGTCAGGATTGAATAAAAGGACAGAGAGCACATAACCCAAGACAAGAATCAAGGAGAGTGCGCCAAAACGCCCTAAGGACATGGAAAGCCATTCATTGGTATAAAAGCCAAATCCTCCACCCAAGTAGTTTATGTTTGACGCAAAAAAACCGAATAAAAGTGAAGTCCAAACGATCAGTACCGAAATGCGTGCAAACCATTTCCGAAGTGGAACCAATTCAACATCAAAAAGTACGCGAACACCTGCAACAAATAAAAGGAAAGAGATTCCGAACGATGAGATACCAAACCATCTAAAAATAAAGAGGTGAGAGGTCCATGCCCCAAATTTACCTAGCCAATTGTCTACCGGCCTGTCTTCCGCCTCAAATAAATACGTCAGCAATGATTTGTCGAGCACTTGGTCTTGGTCTTGTGCCCAAGTAAACAGGTAGGAAAGACACGAAAGAAAGGTGTAAGAAGAAACGAGGAGAAGCAGGGATCCAACAGCCGTCTTCACTTTTTTGGCATCCACGCGTCCAGAAAGACCAGAAAATGATCCTTTGGCGGCAGTTGATTTCCCTTCCCTCTTTGTTTTAGTGCGTTTAGGGGTAGGTTTATCTTGAGTTTCCTCGTCGATGCGTTCTTTTTCGCGGTACTCGTTCTCTGCCATGCGATGAATTTAATGTACGAAGATAGATACCACGGCTAGGACTTTTGTGTCCAACTTCAGCGAAGTATAAACACCTCGATGTTAGTAGGAATCATTCGTGTTCAAACTCAATTCCCTCGCTTTGCTGCTGGTATTGTAACATCTCGTTCAAGAAGTCATCGAATGTTACTCGCTTAAAGTCTGAAGGTATACCAAAGAGGTCGTGTTCAGGTGTGTTTTGTTCCATTGAAATTAAGCGGTATTCATAAGTGCCGTCAACGGATGAAATGTAATACAACACAGGAAGGCCTGGGAAATTTTCGAGTGTGTTGATGTATTTTGGGCTGTAGTTGGGAAGGAATAGAAACTCTACAGGGCTTTCAAAATTCTCGTGACTCACCATCAACTTTTTTGCTTTCATTCCCGCGATTTTTCGCTTTCCGCGCTTGGTGGTAAAGCTGTAGGGGTATTTAATTTCCTTTCCATCGTTGTGGTCGGTTTGGATGGCGTAGTTATTAATTGGAGTGGACAGAAGTAGGTAGGATTTATTTAAAATCAAATGTTTAATAATAACCTGCTTACCGAGTTGATCGGTTTCGTTTTCGATGCGTATAAGTGTGTCGTTGGTGTAAATCACCATTTCACGGGGCGGAATCAATGCGAGAAGCGAAGTATCAGTAATGGTAACCGAATAAACGAGTTTCCCAGAAAATTTCTCGAATGTGGGCGCCGTTTGTGCCAAAAAAATGTGGGTCAGCCCAATGAAAATGAAAAGTGAAAAAAGCTTGATCATTGATGTGAAATTTAAGCCGAAAGTACATTTTTTTTATCAGCAATGATGAAAAAACCAAACGCAAACCAATTCGAAGGTTACACATTTTTCGTGTTCATCTGTCGGGGATTTGTGTTAATTTTGACGACTATTTTTAGATATGAAGAAGGAAATAAGTTTACTTATAAATCGTTCGGAGATTGCTGCTGGAACGCGCGGTTCCTCTATGGGTTCGGATGCATTAATGGCTGCCGCAAGAAGTCAAGGAAACGGATTTTTTGCAAAGTTTCCAATGGTGCGCATTGCCGATCGAAACGAGTTGCTGGATCACAAAGACGCACATCCCTTTGCCAAAAGAATCAATGGATTTGAACACGTGTACACCGCTGTGGCAAACCAAGTTTCGGCCTGTCTTTCGGATGCGCATTTTCCTTTGGTGATTGCTGGAGATCATGCTTCCGCATCGGGAACCATTGCGGGAATTAAAGAGACGTATCCTGAGAAACGATTGGGCGTGATTTGGATCGATGCACATGCCGATTTGCATACACCATACACGACTCCATCCGGGAATATGCACGGAATGCCACTCGCCATTGCCCTTTGTGAGGACAACATCCGCAGTAAGTCAAATGAAGTTGACCATGATACCGTAGCCATTTGGGAAAGACTGAAACAAATCGGTTTTTCTGGCCCAAAACTTTTTGCAGAAGACTTGGTTTTCATTGCCTTGAGAGATTTTGAAACGCAAGAAAGTGCCTTGATTGACCAGTATTCGATTTCCGTAATTCCGGTAAGTCAAGTGAACGAGGAAGGGACAAAGCGCACAGTGGAAAATACTTTAGCACTTTTATCGGAATGCGACATTCTTTATGTTTCATTCGATGTCGATTCGATGGATCCTGCATGGACCTCACTGGGAACAGGAACCCCGGTGAAGAATGGTCTTACTCCTGAGCAAGCCAAAGAAATTCTCATTGGATTGTGTGAGGATTCACGTGTGATTTGTGCTGAATTTGTGGAAATCAACCCTTGTTTGGACGAAAAAATGAATAGAATGGCTGAGGTCGCCTTTGGATTATTGGAATCTGTAGCGAGTACTATTGAAAATCGAAATTAAAAAATGGAACACGCACTAAAAGAATTTTTACTCCAACACAGTACTGCACTTTTTGGAAGTGAAGTGTCACCTGGAATGGTGCAAGTACAGCGCACAAAAAAAGAAGTTTCTGGCGACTTGACTTTATTGCTTTTCCCTTTTGTGAAAGCATTGAAAGCCACCCCACAGGAACTGGGAGAAAAAATTCGTGTAGCCTTGTTGGCGGAATTTAAAGGCATTCAGCAAATCGACCTTCTAGGCGGGTTTTTAAATATCCATTTGTCGTCAGATTTTTGGGTAAATGCTCTTGAGGATATTCAAAAGAACCCAAGCTTTGGGATGGAAAAGCCAGGATCTAAGCCACTTTTAATGGTGGAATACGCCTCGCCAAATACCAATAAACCATTACACCTCGGACACCTTCGAAATATTTTTCTTGGTTATTCTGTCGCCGAAATATTAAAGGCAAATGGCCACACGGTGATAAAAACACAAATTATCAACGACCGTGGAATACATATCTGTAAAAGTATGCTGGCATGGGAGAGGTTTTCGCCATTAAATGCGCAAGGTGAACGAGAAACTCCGCAAAATACAGGTTTGAAGGGGGATAAACTCGTGGGGAAATACTACGTTGAGTTTGACCGAAACTTTAATGTTGAGGCCAAGGCCATCATTGCCGATTGGGAGCAGGGTGTCTTTGACGAATACCCTGAACATGTCGTTGCTGAGTTTAATCGATTGACAGAAGCGAAAGAAGGGAAAGACGAAAAGGCGCTCGCTGGAATTGAAGACAAAATCAAGGATTTGGCCAAAAATCAAACAACTCTTCTGCGTGATGCCAAAGAAATGTTGGTGAAATGGGAGGCCCGTGACCCTCAAGTATATTTGCTTTGGACGACCATGAACGGTTGGGTCTACGAGGGATTTGAAGTGACCTACCGCTCAATAGGTGTCGATTTTGACAAAAGCTATTACGAATCAGATACCTTTCTTCTGGGCAAGGATATCGTTGTCGAAGGACTTCAAAAAGGGGTTTTTTACAGAAAAGAGGACGGTTCCGTTTGGATCGATTTGACCGATTGTGGGCTTGATGAAAAATTGGTGTTGCGATCGGATGGAACGGCGGTATACATTACCCAAGATATCGGAACGGCGGTTGACCGACATAAGGATTACCCTGAAATGAATGGAATAATCTACACGGTAGGTAATGAACAAGATTACCATTTCAAAGTGTTGTTTTTAATCCTTGAGAAATTGGGTTATGCATGGGCGGCCAATTGTTCCCACCTCAGTTATGGGATGGTGGATTTACCATCAGGAAAAATGAAATCGCGAGAAGGCACTGTTGTGGATGCCGATGATTTAATTGCTGAGGTGGTTGAAAAGGCAACAGAAATGACGCGTGAACGAGGTCATTTGGAAGGGATGACAGATGAGGCGAAGCACCATTTGTTCAGTATGATTGGTCTTGGAGGACTGAAATACTATCT
>CANGIC010000012.1 GCA_947453795.1 Flavobacteriales bacterium | reverse complement strand
TCGTCATTTATAACTCGTAACTTTTTGAAGTCATGTAACTCTTTCATCCACCGAAGCTTAAAAAGCGAAGGAAAATTGTCTTTCAAACTTCGAAGCTCAAAGAGCGAAGAAGTTGTCTTAAAATCTTGACATCCTAAAATCTTTAAATCTTGACATCCAACTCACCTTTATACGACCGAATGTCCAACAAGAAGTCTATATCCTCCTCTAATTTGTTTCCGATCACGACGACAGAAGCTCCAACTTTATGTAATGCATCGATCTCCTCAATCTGACGAATACCCCCGCCAACAATTATTGGCAGTCCTAGGTCACTGATTGTTTGAATGCACTTCTCAGAAACACGTTCTTTCGCTCCACTACCGGCATCCAGATAGATCAATTGCATGCCTAGCAATTTCCCAGCTAAAGCGGTATTGCGAATGATGGAGTACGAATCTCCAGGAATAGGTGTTGTTTGACTAACATAGGCCACGGATGATTTTGTACCGCCATCAATAAGTATATATCCTGTCGGTATGACTTCAATATTCATCTCTTCCAATTCATGCGCGGCGGCAATGTGATGTCCGATGAGAAAATCTGGATTTCTACCTGAAATTAGACTTAGAAATAAAAGGGCGTCCGCTTCCTCAGATATCTGGTGAAAGGATCCAGGGAAAATAATGAGGGGAATAGTCGAGTGGGCGCGAATCGCAGTAATCGTTTGCTGGAATTCACTGTGACTAACCGTACTTCCTCCGACAAACACATAATCCACTTTTGCGAAACTCGCTTTGTCGAGTAGGGCAAACAATTTTTCACCATTGTCGCATTTCTCAGGGTCAATCAAAACAGCGATTCCTTTTTTAATGTTCCTGAACGATTCTATATAATAAGGTGTCATTCTGATTTTAATGCGTTTGTATTGACAGATACCACTAGGTCTTCGATGGTAAAAATAGATATTTCAGTATGAAGAGTTTTATGTCTTGACTGAATTGTTCCTTTCCATCGATTGTTTTCGAGAAGTGAAAGATGCAACTCGGAGCTGAAAATGATTCCTTTTCTACCGGCAATTT
Source organism: Flavobacteriales bacterium (assembly GCA_947453795.1). Taxonomy (GTDB): domain Bacteria; phylum Bacteroidota; class Bacteroidia; order Flavobacteriales_D; family Crocinitomicaceae; genus M0103. The sequence goes on along the minus strand of CANGIC010000012.1, from coordinate 27,922 downwards.
TGTAGAGTACCTCTTTTCCCGACCATACTTTGGTCATTTCAAGGGCAGAAGTGGTATCCAATGCATTTGTTTCTGCGGCGGATAAAAACTTGGAAGAAAGCTTCACCAATCGTGCGTCTATTTTTTCTAAATCTAGCCCAACAGGAAAATCTTTAGAAAAGGAGATGCCAACTACCCCTTTTGCATGACTGATGGAAATGAATCCCTCATCCTCTATATAAGGTGCGCCGACTTCGTTGTAATGTATATGTGTAAACCCAAAAATCCCGTGCCGTAAGAAGCGTGTTGCTACAAATTCCATTTTGCGCTTGATGTGCGTAAACGTAAAATAGCGTTCTGTTTCTTGTTCGGTCAGATGGTCCAAATAATCTGTTGGATCAAAAGTGTCATAGTACAACAGATGAATGCTGACAGACCCAATGTGAAGTGTTTCTTGTTTGAACTGCACCGAATTTCCTTTTTACAAATGAACTCATTTTTTTAAAGAAAATTTAGTTGAAAGAAAATTAACTATGAATAGAGTGCAAACCCTTGAAAATGTTGGGTTAGCATTTTGATATTCGTATCATTTCACAAAAAATGTTGATTTTAATTTTTTTTAACACTTCGGTAAAGCCAACGATTTTTTCTATATTTATCGGCTTAAAAGCGACAAACTAGTTGAATGTCTAAACTAAACGTATGTTACAAAAATTAAACTTTGTTTTAGTAAGTATCTTGTTTACAGCATCTTGCGCCTTCTCACAAACGGGCTTGGGTACTGTAAAAGGAACTGTGAAAGATGGTGACTCTAAACAGCCAATACCTTTCTGTAAGGTGGTTTTGCTGCAGAGTGGATCTGTTAAAGGTGGGGCTAACACGGATTTTGATGGTAAGTTTATCATCAACTCTGTTCCAGCGGGTGAATATGATGTCGAAGTGCGTAACGAGACGGAAGGATACCAGCCTTCGGTATTGACAGGTGTAATCATCGTTGGAGATAAAATCCGATTCTTGGATGACCTGACAATTTCGAAAGCGAAAAACATCCAGGAAATCGAAGAGATGAAGGTTGTTGCCTTTAAGGTACCGTTGATTGATAAAGATGGTGGAGCTTCTGGTTCTACCGTAACACGCGAAGACATCGCTCGTTTACCTGTGCGTTCAGCAGCAGGTGTAGCGTCAACAGTTGGTGGGGTGAACACGGATGAAGGTTCGGGTTCTATCTCCGTTCGTGGGTCTCGTTCTGATGGTACATACTTCTATATAGATGGTATCAAAGTACGTGGATCTGCTAACCTTCCTAAGTCAGCCATTGAAGAGGTATCGGTAATCACCGGTGGTCTTCCTGCAAACTACGGGGATGCAACAGGGGGTATTATCGCCGTAACTACGCGCGGTCCATCTGCGAAATATTTCGGGTCTATTGAAGGAGTAACTTCTGGGTTCTACTTTAACGGTGCGGATAAAGATGGATACGATGGAAAGGTTATTGGTCTTGACAAATATGGATATAACCTTTTGGAAGGGATGTTCTCTGGACCGTTGTTGATGAGACGTGATTCAACAGGGAAGAAAACCAAGCCACTTCTTGGGTTCTTAATTTCTGGTAACTACACGGATCAATTGGATAGCCGTCCATTGGCCGGAGGAAGCTACCGCATTAAGAAAGATGTGCGTGATGCATTGCTTGCAAATCCATTGCGTCCAACGTCAACTGGACAAGGTACATTCTACAATGCGTCATTCCTTCACAAGGATGCGTTTGAAAAAACAGATTACAGAATGAATGCACGCCAAACAGTCATTTCTGGTCAAGGAAAAATCGACTTTAACCTCGGGCCTACTTTGAACTTAACCTTTGGTGGATCATTGAACTACAGTTACGGAACAAACTATTCTTACACAGGTTCCTTGATGAACTTCCAAAATTTCGGAGTATATAAATCATTGGATTACCGTGTATTTGGTCGTTTGACACAACGTTTTACAAACACAAAAGAGGGTAGTGCTTCAAAAGTGAAGTCTTTCTACTACTCATTGATGGTGGATTACTCAAAATCTAAAAATGATGTGTACGATCCAAACCACAAATACAGCATGTTTAACTATGGTCACGTAGGAACGTTTACAACAACACGTCGTCCTTCGTATGAATTTGATCAAGCGACACAAACATATATACACAATGGTTTCCGTGATATTCAAGTAGACTTTAAACCGTCTGAAACAAATGCGGCTCTTGCAGCAATCACGACGCAGTACTATAATATCTACGCTGGAGATCCAAACAATCACTACGAAAACCTTTTCCAAATCCAACAAGGGAATGCGCTTCGTAATGGTGATGCACCTTCTGCAGTGTATCAAATGTGGTCGAACATCGGAACACCATATAACTATTTCGGAAAAACTGAAAACGATCAGTTCCGTGTAACAGGTTCTGGTTCAGTGAATATCGGCGACCACGCTATTTCATTAGGATTTGAATACGAACAACGTTTTGACCGTGGATGGACTTCTGGAACATCAACTTCTGGTGGAACAAACGGTCCATTGGGAATTTGGTCTATTGCACGTCAGTTGACAAACTTCCACATCAAAGAATTGGACATGAACTCAGGCGTTGTTTCCGATTCAGGTTCATTTAAAGCCATAACTTACAACCGTTACAACTCTGGATATGCCTACCAATCAGGTACTGGAGAGTACGGTGGACAAGGAGGTAAAGTGGATCAGTACGGTAATCCTGTTCAAGATAACCAATCATTCTTTGATTACAACCTTCGTAACTACTTGTACGAGCAAGGAGCAATCTCTGCTGGTGGCGCTGGTTCTGACTTTATTGACATTGACCAATACGATCCATCAATCTATACCTTCGATATGTTCTCTCCGGATGAATTGTTGAATGGTGGTAACTCTTTCGTTTCTTACTGGGGATATGACCATACCGGACAAAAAGTGCGCGGGTCAACAGACATCAACAAGTATTTTAACGAGTTTGACAAAAACGGAAACTACCGTCGTTTTGTAGGAGCTTTCCAACCAACCTATATGGCGGGTTACATTATGGATAAGTTTGCCTTCAATGATATCGTATTCAACGTGGGTGTTCGTGTCGATGTATTCGATGCCAACCAACCTACATTGAAAGATCCTTATTTGTTCTACAATGCAAAAACTGTTGCTGAAGCGAATCAATTGAAAGCGGATAACCCAACAGCATACTCTTGGGTGAATATCCCACAAGCCATGGGTGACGATTACACCGTTTATGTGAATGACGTGAACAACCCTACGGCTATCAACGGTTTCCGTGTATCCAACAACTGGTATAACGCAGATGGTGTTCAAGTAGAAGATCCAAAAGTATTGAGAGGAGCTACGGGTATTCAACCGTGGTTGCAAAACCCATCACAAGAAACACCAAGTGCAGATGCATTCCAGGATTACAAAGCGCAAGTGAATGTAATGCCTCGTATCGCATTCTCATTCCCTATTTCAGATGAGGCATCGTTCTTTGCACACTACGACATCTTGACAAAACGTCCAACCTCAGGTTACCGTTTTGATCCGTTCGACTACCAGTTCATCCAATCAAGAAGCGCTGTTATCGACAACGCGAATTTGAAGCCAGAGACAACAGTAGATTACGAACTTGGTTTCCAACAAGTATTGTCAAAAACATCTTCATTGAAAATCTCTGCTTTCTACCGTGAGCAACGTAACAACGTGCAGTTGGTGAACGTGTTCGAAGCATATCCAGCAACATACCGTACTTATGGTAACCGTGACTTCGGTACTGTAAAAGGATTGACAGTAGCGTATGACATGCGTAGAACTGGAAATATCCGTATGACAGTTGCCTACACTTTGCAGTTTGCAGACGGAACAGGATCGGATGCCACATCAGCTGCAGGACTTGTAAATGCTGGTTTGCCTAACTTGAGAGCGATCTTCCCATACTCATTTGACCAACGTCACGCATTCGCCATTACAATGGATTACCGCTATGGTGAAGGAGCAGACTACAACGGTCCAGTGATCGGTGGAATGAACTTGTTGGAAAATACAGGTTTGAACATCATCTCTAACATTTATTCTGGTTCGCCTTACTCTTCTCAAACATTCATTACGGATGATGCGATTGGTAACTTGAGCTCAGGTTTGAATGGTACATTGAATGGATCACGTTTGCCTTGGTCTTACCGTTTGGATCTTCAGTTGGACCGCACATTTAACTTGGAATTCGGAAAAGAAGACAAAAAGAAAACAACATTCTTGAATGTTTACCTTCGTGTAACAAACTTGTTCAATCGCTTCAACGTGCTTAGCGTTTACCGTGCGACAGGAAACTGGGATGATGATGGATACCTTGCCGCTGCTGCGAACCAGACATCAATCCAAAACCAGTTGGATGAGCAAGCGTTCAGAGATTATTACACCATGAAAATTCAAAACCCATACAACATCAGTTCTCCAAGAACAATTCGTTTGGGTGTTAAATTTGACTTCTAAAAAATAGCATAAGAAAATCGAAGTATGAAAAAGCGAATAATAGGAATTGTAGTAGGAGTATCGACGTTGTTGTCGAATAGTGCCTTTGCATATTTATCGCCTAGCGATATCGGCAAAAAAGCTACGCCAACGCAAAAGGGAGCAAATTGTGCACCTGCTACAGCAAAATTGATTCTTCAGTTTAACGACGTGAAGTGTCTGATCGAGCAAGGGGGTAGTATGTTCCAAAACCGTGCGGCGAGTGTTGCCTCTTATGAGGTGCCTAAAGGAAGTGGTTTGCATGTTGTTTATGCTGGTGCACTTTGGATGGGTGGTACGGATGTAAACGGTCAGTTGAAATTGGCTGCCTTGCGTTACCGTTCAGGAAATGACTTCTGGCCTGGTCCACTTACGGTGAATCCGGGATCTGGAAATTACAATCCTGGTGCTCCATTGGGTGCAGGTGTGGTGCGTGACTTTGGAGAGGCGAACATTGATCCAGATCAGTGTATTGCGTATGACCAATTCTACACAATTCGCAAAGCAGAGGTCATTCGTTTTAACTTATGGTGGGAATGTAATAACCTTACACCTCAACCAGAAGGATGTGATGACATCACGGATCCAACTGCAGATGAATTGAACCGCATCGAGAACTGGCCAGCACATGGTGATGTTTCTCTAGGTCAGGATTATTATTTGGCGCCTTTCTACGATAGAAATCAAGATCAGGTGTACAATGCACTAGATGATGGTGACCACCCGTGGTATGACGACATCTTAGGTCGTGATGACATCGAATGTGGAATCGACCGTCGTGTTTCCCTTTTTGGTGACGAAACACACTGGTGGGTATTCAATGATAAAGGAAACATCCACACGGAAACAAATGGTGATCCTATCGGAATGGAAATTCGTGCACAAGCATTTGCTTTCGCGACGAATGACGAAGTAAACCGGATGACCTTCTATAACTATGAGTTGATCAACCGTGGTACGCAAACATTGTACAATACCTATTTCTCTCAGTACCTAGATGCTGACGTTGGAAACTTCTCTGATGACTACACCGGTTGTGATGTCTCTCGTGGTTTAGGTTACATGTACAACGGTGACCTTTTCGATGAAACAAATTCAGGAAAATTGGGTTACGGTGAAAATCCACCTGCGGTAGGTTGTGACTTCTTTGAAGGTCCTTACCAAGATGCGGATGGAATTGATAACGTTGGTCCATATTTCGACGAAGCATTGGATTCATTGATCGTTCCTTCAGTAATTCAAGCAATTGCTGGGAAAGGGATCGTTTACAAAGGTGTTGGTATCGGATACTCAGATGGTATCGTAGATAACGAACGCTTTGGTATGCGCCGATTCACATACTATACATCGACATCACAGTATCCATATAATGACCCTTCATCTGCTTCTGAGTACTACAACTTCATGAGTGGTAGTTGGGCGAATGCCTCTGAGATGTTCTTTGGAGGATTGGGTTATGAAGGATCAGTTGGGGTTGACAATACGACACCATCAGATTATATGTTCCCAGGTGATTCCGATCCCTTGAATTGGTCAACAGCAGGAACTGATATGACATCTGCTTTCCCGAACGGATGGGATGAAGCAACAAACAACAACCCGAAGGGTGACCGTCGTTTCGTGCAATCTGCAGGTCCATTTACTTTGAAGCCAGGTGCGGTAAACAACATTACTGTAGGTATCGTATTCGGTCGTGGAACAGACGGAGACTTGTTCTCATCTGTGAACGCAATGAAACGTGCCGATACAAAAGCACAAGCGTTGTTTGATGCTTGTTTCAAGATTCTTTCTCCTCCAGATGCGCCTAAGTTGACGATTCAAGAGTTGAAAAACGAATTGATTTTGATGATTGAAAACCCATCGTCTTCGAATAACTACCAAGAAGGGTACGAAGAGAAAGATGAAATCAACATTACTGATCCAACAGTAGACCGTTTCTACCGTTTTGAAGGATATCAAATCTTCCAATTGAAGTCTGTAGATGTTTCAGTAGCAGATATCAGCGATCCTAGCAAAGCACGTTTGGTTGCTCAAACGGACAAGAAAAATGGAATTTCTCGCGTCATCAACTTTGAATTTGACGAAGACCTAGGTTTTGCTGTTCCAGTTGAAAAAGTGAATGGTTCCGATGAAGGTATTCAGCACTCCTTCAAATTGACAGAAGATGCTTTTGCATCAGGTGACCGTCGTTTGATCAATCACAAAACATATTACTATGTAGCGATTGCGTATGCTTACAACCAATTCAAGAAATACGATCCAACCGATCCATTGTTCTTGGATGGTCAAAAGATTCCTTACATTTCTTCTCGTTTGAATTATGATGGAACAGCGATTGCCGCAATTCCTGCTATTCCTCACGATCCAGCTCCAGAAGCGGATGGTACTATTCAACGCATTGAATATGGTTCATCACCAAAAATCACGCGTATCGATGGCTACGGAAATGGAAACCATGCACTTGAGTTTGATGATTTGACAACGAATACCATCTTGACTCAAGGTTACATGGCAAATCCAACATACGACCTTGGCGCAGGACCAATCCAAGTGAAAGTGGTAGATCCATTGAACTTGGTGAATGGCTACTTCGAATGCAAGTTCCGTGACTATGTGCCAACTTCTACAAATGCGGCAGATACGGCAAGCTGGGTGATTTACCGTTATGATTCAAAAGGAGGGAACTTCTTGGATTCTGTAAGTTCAGAATCGGCGATTGACCGTGATAATGAACAAATCATTCCACAATGGGGTATCTCTGTTCAAATCTATCAAGAGAAATACTACGGACCATCTGGAAATGCTTCAGTGAAAGTGACGGATATGATTGATGCAACCATTGAATTTGAAGATTCATCAAAACAATGGATGACAGCAGTTCCTGACAATGATGCCTTCTTCCCGACAAACTGGATTCGTTCAGGAGACTATTCTCCGGATCCAGCAACGGATTGTTTGCCAAATGGTGTTGATTATTTGAATCCATGTAACTACAAGGATGAGTCAGGTCAAGACAACGATAAGAAGTTTGCAAAAATCTTGGAAGGTGGAATTGCTCCACACAGACTTGTTGGATACCAAGCGAGTTATATGCCGATGGCGTATTACAACTTGACAAGCCCAGGATCTGCGAAAAGTAATGCCTCCATTTCATTCTTACCAAGTGTAGACATCGTTCTTACAGATGATAAATCGAAATGGACACGTTGTCCAGTTGTGGAACTTGGTCGTGAATCTGCCTTAAATGTTGGTGGAGCTGAACCAGGGGCGCTTAGAAAAAGCCAAAGTGTTGACAAGGAAGGAAATCCTGATGGCACAGGTACAGGTATGGGTTGGTTCCCAGGGTATGCAATTGACCTCGAGTCAGGTGCTCGCTTGTACATGGCCTTTGGTGAGTGTTCTTTCCTAGGTGCTGAAAATGGAGCGGACATGATTTGGAATCCAACAGATCGTTTTGTAAACGGTGTAGGATCTCCATTGTTGGGTGGTGTTCAACCATTCTATGTGTTCAGCTACAAACAAGCGACTACGAACAGTTATGTGTCCGGATTTGACTTCCCAGCGTACATTCCTTCAGAAGGTGAAAATGTTGCAACGAACCAACTTTATCTAAAATACCAAGATGTATTGGCTAACAACTCTTCTGCGAAACGTGAATTGTACGGTAGCTTGACTTGGGTGGCTTACCCAATGTTGACTCCAGGTCAAGAATTGTTGTCAACGGATGTGAAAATTCGTTTGAGAATCAATAAAGAGTACAAAAACTTTGTTGGATCAGGTGAAAACAACGGTAAGCCGATGTATTCTTGGTCAATGGATGACATCTTCACGGAGGTGGCAAGTGCTGATGCGTTGACGGATGCTTTAAGTTTGATCAATGTAGTACCGAATCCTTATTATGCCTTCTCTGAATACGAGCGCACACGTTTGGATACTCGCGTAAAAATCACCAACCTTCCAGAACGTTGTACAGTTAAAATCTACAGTTCAAACGGTAAATTGATTCGTACCTTCAAAAAGGACAGTCCAATTACCTCATTGGATTGGGATTTGAACAACTGGAAAGGAATTCCAGTAGCTGGTGGAGTATACCTAATACATGTGGAAGTGCCAGGAGCAGGTGAGGTAATCCTCAAATTCTTCGGAGGTATGCGTCAAGTAGACTTACAGGGTACTTAATTGATTTAAAAGAAATAGTGAAATGAAAAGTTCAACAATGAATATGAAGAACATCCTTTTCGGCGGAGCAATGGCGTTCAGTATGATCGCTACAGCAGGTAATGAAGACCGCGTGGGTTCTGCAGGTGCATCACACTTGTTGGTGAATCCATGGGCACGCAGCGCAGCGACTGGAGATGCGGGTATTTCAAGTGTAAACGGTTTGGAAGCGACATACACAAATATCGCTGGTCTTGCATTTACAGATAAAACGCAAATCAAGTTCAACTACAGCAACTGGATGGGTTCGGCGGGAATCGCAATGAACAGTGCAGGAATTGCAACACGTATTTCTGAAACGGATGTGATTGCTGTAAGCGTTCAGTCGTTAAACTATGGTGATATTCCAATTACCACTGTAGCAAACCCTGAAGGAAATATCGGTTTCTTTTCGCCACGTGCAAATGTCTTCAATGTAGGATATGCACGAGCGTTCTCTCAATCGATTTATGGTGGAATCAACTTCAAAGTGATTTCGTCCAGCATTTCCAACTTGAAATCTTCAGGTATGGCGATCGACGCAGGTATCCGCTATGTAACAGGGGAAAGAGATCAAATCAAATTTGGTATCGCATTGAAAAATGTAGGACCCGTTATGCACTATAAAGGCGATGGTCTTGCACAACAAGTGGATTACCTAAGTTCAGGTTACACGGCATCTTTAGAAGAACGCTCGGCAAACTTTGAAATGCCGTCTTTGTTGTCTATTGGTGGATCTTACGACTTCCTACTCGGTGGTCCTAAATCTAAACCAGCGATTGGAACAACTACAGAAACTTCAGCTGCACAGCACAAGTTGACACTTGCTCTTGGATTTACAGCGAACTCGTTTTCTTACGATCAATTCCGTGTCGGTTTGGATTATGGAATGGTGGGAGAAAATGTAGCATTCAACCTTCGCGGTGGTTTTGTGTACGAAAGAAATATCCTATCTGCTGAGAACCGATCAAATGCATTGGTTGGACCATCAGGTGGTTTCTCATTGGATGCACTTGTAGGAAAAAACAAAACGGCTTTGGGTATTGAATACTGCGCTCGTTTTGCAGGGATTTTTGGAATTATCCACACTATCGGTGCAACAATCGATTTGAAATAATAAAAGAATTTTCTATTTTTGAAATATCAAGAGAGCCCCTGTGGCTCTCTTGTTTTTGTTTAATACCATCACAAGACGATATTTATGTCACAGATTAGTTACTATACAGAGGAAGGTTTGAATAAGCTGAAAGAGGAACTGCACCAAATGAAAACGGTTCAGCGTCCTTCTATTTCAGAACAAATCGCTGAAGCGCGAGACAAAGGTGACTTGTCTGAAAATGCGGAATACGATGCAGCCAAAGAAGCACAAGGACTGCTTGAAATGAAAATCTCAAAACTTGAGGCAATCATTTCGAATGCACGCCTCATCGACGAAACGAACATCGATTCTTCGAAAGTCCTTATTCTGTCGAAAGTGAAAATTCGCAACGTGGCCAATGGGATGGAAATGGAATATACGCTTGTCGCTGAAAATGAGGCGGATTTAAAAGCGAAAAAGATTTCCATTGATTCTCCAATTGGTAAAGGTTTACTTGGAAAAAAACAAGGGGACATTGCCGATGTGCAAACACCAAACGGAATCATCAAGTTTGAAGTCGTGGAAATTTCCCGATAAGTCATGAGCACCATTTTCTCAAAGATTATTTCAGGAGATATACCTGCATTTAAGGTGGCTGAAAATGAACGTTTTCTGGCTTTCCTAGACATCAATCCGCTACGACCTGGTCATACGCTTGTGATTCCGAAACAAGAGATTGATTATTTTTTCGATATCACACCTGGCGATATGGCAGAGCTGATGGCATTTACCTCTTCCGTGGCCAAAGCAATTCAAGTGGCTTTTCCATGTAAAAAAGTGGGTATGACAGTGATTGGTTTGGAGGTACCACATGTACATATTCATTTGGTGCCTATGGATGGCATTGCCGACATGAACTTTTCAGGACCTAAACTTCACCCTTCAATGGATGAGTTAGCTGCAGCAGCGGAAAAGATAAAGACTGCTAGATCCTCGAAATAAGCTGGTAAAGTATAAATCCGACGACCAACATTCCACTCATGGCCTTTAGGTTCGTAAGAGGTAAGTTACTTTTTGGACGCAGAAATAAGGTGTTGCAAAACTTTCGGTAGAGTTCAGTCAAAGCGTCTATTTTCGAGGCGAACACCACGAAAATTCCAATAAACACAAGTGCAAACCCGATGGTTATCCAAGGTTGTCTATAGGGCTCAAGTTCTTGTGCATGAACTGTCGTTACGATCGTATCTAGTCCGAAGCCACTCACCGCGCCATAGAGGACAAGCAAGTGCAAAATAAAGATAGGTAAGGTGTTTTGTCCTACGGCCAATAAAGTGCGGTTAATCGAGGTCTTATTGCGTGTCGCCAGGATGACACCCATAACCAGTACCAATGACAGGGAGAAACGTAAAAAGAAGGAATCCATCAAGCGGAAAAAACGAATGGGTTTGTCCATGAAATAACTCAAAACAGCATCAAAGGAAAAACGAAACAAGGCCTGGATAACAATCAATGCAACGGCTGCTATCAAAAGTTTTTGAAGACCTTTCCGAGTTGTCGCATCAAAACCTCTCGCAATCAATGAACCAATGAATGCACCACCGAGCACATATCCGCAAAAGGGAAACACTCCAAATACACTGTGTTCGCCACCAAAGAAATTGTTCAATACATTAGGCAGATAAGGCAGATGCGTATTGGTGTCGTAATACTGAACCATCACGGGTTGCATGAAAATACAGCTTACCGCTGCACCGAATAAAAGATGGGGAACATAGTGCATTTTCTTGATGAAATGCGCGAAGTAATAAATACAAATTGTGAGCAACAAACCAATGGCAATGCAATGTAGGATGTGAAAGGTATAGAAGCGATCTCCAACTAGATGTGTAAAATAACTGAAGGGGTTGTAGTGAAATTCGTGCGTAAACGCTGTCCATTCTTCATCCCAAGTGCCTGTATTTTTCGCAATTGTCCTGAAATTAATTTGCACCAAATAGGCCCAGCCCAATAATGTTGCCACACGAACTAACCCTTTTTTTACGCGTTCTGAATTGTAAATTTCACTGCCTTTTCGCTCGAGTAAATACATGAACACAACCCCAGTGATTGTTAAGAACAAGGGTGCTGTATTGCCACGAATGCCCGAGAAAATGGAATATGCCCATTCGTCTTTGTCTTTGAATTGCTGATCGAGCCACATCACAATGAAGTGTCCTTCGAGCATGAGCAAAATGGAAATGGAACGGGTTACGTCAATGAAAAAAAGGCGTTCGGCGGATTGTTTGGGTTTCAGTTCTGCCATGAATTAGCTCTTTTTCTTCTTTGGGTTTGAGGTCGCATATTTATCGGAATGCGAAACTGTGATTTTCTTTGTGAGTACAAATTCGTGGCAATCGCGAACAACCGTTAAGGTAACGGTATAGGTCCCATTTTTTTCGTAATAATGTTTAGGATGGTATTTCTTTGAAACACTACCATCGCCAAAATCCCAAACAATCGAATTGTAATACTTAGTTCTGTTTTGAATACTGATGTTTGTCCAATGCTCGTGAATGCTGAAATCCATGATGGGTGGAGGTGGCATTGGATGACTCAGACTGTCCAATTTGAAGTAGCTATAGTTGTCCCGAATGATCTTACTGGCAGTCGCAATTAAGGTCGTTTTCCAATCGTGGTTTAGTTTAACTGGCGAATATTCTCCATTGGAGGTCTTGTTGTAAAATGCCGTATAAAAGGATGTGGCGATGGTATAACTTCCGTTGAAGTTGGGATGCTGATTGTCGGGCTCGTAGAGATTTATTTCTGGATGATTCTCACGGATGTCTTTCCAAATCAATCCAACAGGAACAATGGGATAACCAAATTCATGTTGCAGAAGCTTGTATCCATAAAGAATGCGCGCTTGCATTTTGTCGTAGGTATTGTTTGCCTCTTCGTCAGCAAAGCCATCTTTATATCCCCAAGTCATGTAAAAATAGATTTGAGCACATGGACTGAAGGTCAAAACAGAGTCAATGATCTGGCGTACATAGGGAACGGTTTCTGTCATGATGACACTCGAATCCTGCGCGAATTCTCGGCTGAATCCCTGAATGACGACGATGTTCCAAGGCCGAGATTTTAACTTCGCATAGGTTGTAGGTCGCTCTGAATGTTGCTTTAAAGTACTTCCACTCACTGCTATGGAATCGGCATAAACCGTATGATTGTTGGCTTTAGCAATACGCTCAAAAAGCTTTGGCATATTGTTGTAGTGGGTGTAACTATTTCCAATAAATAACACATTTTGATTTTGGGAGAATGCGCCAAAATTCAAAATGATTAGTAAAAGAAAAAGCAGATGTTTCATTTTGATCTTATTTATTACTGTCCTTCGCAAATCGTTTACGGATAGGGAAAATAATCCCAAGAATTTTGTCGTAAAAGGCCGTCAAAGGTTTGATATAATGCACCATAACGGCAAATGTTGCAATAAACAGTACTGCGCCTATGGCTGCTTGGTATGGGTTCAATGGGTTCAAATCTCGGGAAATGAATTTCGCAATTCCAAAGTGAATGATAGCACCATAAAGAATAATCATGTGTACAACGAAAACGGGAAGGGTATTTCGTCCCATACGTATGAACAAATTTTCTTTTATCGTAAAGAGCTTTTCTATTAAAGAAAGTAATCCGAGTACAATGAGAATCATCCCCAAGTTTTCAAAGAGCCAATTTCCGCTTGCCAAATTTTGAATGCCGAATCCAAGTGTGCGTGACATCAGGTGATGCACGAAATACAAGAATTGGGTTGAATAGAAGAATAACAAAAGTCCGGAAACAAATAAAAATACAGGGATATTCCATTTTGTTTTATTCATCCATGTGGTATGTAACAATACACCTATTCCCGCACCAAAGAAGGTATAACCCAAATGTGGTGCAAGTGGAAACATAGAACGGTGTGATGGCGCATGGAGCATATTCTGAAGAAAATCAGGCCAGCCAAAAGGCCAGGGAATCACACCCGCTTCGTTGCGAATGGAGTTGAGTGGTGCCCAAAAAGAGAAAATGACGAGTGAGAAAACGAAATAATACACCCACAACGGAATCACTTTAATTAAGCGGTACAAGCCATAGGTCAATAATAATCCCAAGATCCCAAAACCGATGCATTGCAGAATATGAAACCCTTTGGGCATTAAAACATAGCCCCAAAAGAGGAGTTCGGCCACGCGCTTAAATCCTTTTTTGACACGCTCATTCCCAAAGAAGGGTTCACCTTTATTGGCGTACAACAGATATACGAAAATCAATCCCGTCATGGTCAGGAACATAGGCGATGTATATCCCCGTATGATGTGCCAGCAGTCGTACCAGAAAAAATCAGGATTTACAAAATGTGCATCTGGACTTCGAAATCTTGAACCCAAAGTTTGGTCTACGAAATGTCCTTCAAGCATCAGAATAATGGCGATGGAACGTGCCATGTCAATGAACATTAATCGAGGACGCTTAACCGGTATCTTACTCATTCGATTCGTTGATTTGGCTGCAAAGGTATCAATTCGCGCGGATGCATCCAAACTATAATCCTTCGCCCAATACGCGGATGGTGATTGGCGTTGCATATCCCTTAAAATAGATGCGCACAGGTGTGGAAAAGAGACCTTTTGGAAGTTGTCCAGCGTTTGTAAATTGAATGTTTGTTTCTGATTGTGCTGAAATATCATTTGCCATTTTAACCGTAACGATGGTGGTGTCGAACGCTATGCGCTCCACAAGTAATGGTTGATTGCTCTTGTTTTTGAAAACAATATTTTTTGCAAATGAAGCACCTCTTAGGATGGAGCCTAAATCCATGGAAGTAGGTGAGAGTTCAGTGTAAAATGCCAAACTGTCTTCTTGAATCGATTCAACACTTTGAATTTCAATCTTTCGCTCAATTGCTGCAGCCCTTGAATAAACAGAGTTTCGCTGGTCGTTGATGTTGTCACTGGTCAATTGGTTGGCGGTATATTCGCCAAATGGAACCTGCACAAAGTTGACGAATCCACCATTCTCAGCTGTTCCATCCAAATAGGGGACAAATACGCCGCTGTCGAAGGCACGCAGATAATTCATGAAGGAAGAAATTCTTCGCTTGGTCAAATTGACATTGTAAGCTGTTTTATGCAATGGACTGGCAAAGCCCTGAACGGTGACTTTAATTCGCGCCCCTTTTTTCAATTCTTCCAACAATAAATCCCTGAACAAGTAAAGGTCTTTCACACCCTGATCGACGTATTCGATGAAAAAGCTCTCAATGTCCTCACGTGCATCTTCTGCTTTTACGCCACTCAATCCATTGGCATATTCCTTTTGATAGTCGGGAAGCAATTTGCGGTAGTCGTCATAACTCACCATATAGTTCACCTTCGTAATGGTGTCTTGTGTTTTTGGATCTGGACAATCGTTGTGGAAGAATAATGTTACAGGTAAACGTTTGTTCAAATCTTCCAAGGTCTCTTTGGGTGTTGGCGGGATAACAATCATTGGAGGAGCAGCTGAAAAGATATCACTACAACAGGTTGGATTTTTACTGTAAAGTACTCCTAGTCGATTGCTGGAAAAATAACTTGTGTCTCCGGTTTTGAAGTAATACAAATCATTCGCAGGACTATTCACCGGGATGCCCATGTTTTTCATTTCCCCAAATTGGGTGGAGTAAGGTACGGCGTACACATCATATCCCCCAAAGCCATCGTGCCAGGAGGAAGAGAAGTACAAGGTGTTGGTTGCATTATCCCACCAAGGTGAAAGTTCATTGTCTATGGAGTTGATCGACTTAATCGTGCGTGGCTTGGCATATTCGTTTCCATTTCGAATGGCTGAAAACCAAATGTCCATGCCGCCTTCACCCCCTTCGCGGTTGGAGGAATAGAATAATACTTCTTGGCCATCCATTCTTCCAATCGCGGGCATGGAGGTGTTACTCCCCGAAACATTAATGATGTCTCCCAAGGAATCCGCAGCTGACCATTTGCCATTTTCAAAGCGCGAAACCATGATTTTGCAGGTGTAATTGTACCCTTCATCGTTACACAAACTGAAATAATAGCGTTTTCGGTCCAAGGAGAAACTCCCATTCCCTGTACTTAAACCAGCAAAAAATAAATCGTCTATCCGGCTAGATTGTTCTAGTTTTCCTGAATCAATAGCGGATTGATAAAGGCGTGTTTTGTAACTTTTGGTGTACACTTCTTCACCCAAACCGATAGAATCTGCCCGCAGAGATGAAAAGATAAATTTGTCGTCGATGACGGTATGTCCAAATTCTGAGTTTGGTGTGTTGACCGTTTCTGGCAAATGGGTAAAGATCAAATTTGAGGTATCTTTTACTGCTGATTTTGCCCAAAGGCAGGATTCCATTTCACGTTTTGCTTTCAGGTAGGGGTATTCTTTTTTCTCCTTGGCGAATTTCTTTTTTGCCTTTTTAAAAGTTTCAAGTGCCGCGTCGTATTTCCCGTTGCATTTTTGCATGAGTCCAAGTTGGATCAAGGACATGGGATAAAGCATCGCTTCTTCGCGCTCATAAACTTTCTCGTAGTAATACTCAGCTTTTCTGTAATCCTTGAAGGCCCTCAGGGCTTCGGCATAATTCCAAAGTGTTTCCACCGAATTGGAATCGAGCTCCATGGCCATTTCATAGAGCTCAACCGAGTAATAATAATCGCCATTGCGGTACTTGTCTTCCGCAGCTTTGAGGTATTGTGCGAGCCGTGACTGTGCCGATACCCCAAAGGACGCGCACAGAAAAACCAGTATCAAATGAAATCTGGACATACGCGGTGTTGTATCTTTTTGGGTTTAAATCGGCTCAGGATATAGCGCGTGGCAATTTCGAATCCTCCACGCATGTTGCTCGCTGGAACCAATTTCGAAAAGTTGATGTCATAACTCAATCCAACAAACCAACTTTGGTAGTCCATACCCACACTCAGATAGGCGGCATCGGCAGTGCGGTACCAGAGTCCAGCATATACGGCCTTGTAATCGCCGCGTTTGTTGATTAAGGTGTATTTCAGTGAAGATCCAGCTACGAACTCTCGGTATTTTCCCTGAATGGATAAATTGAATGAAGGAATCAAATCCCAATCGGAATCGATGGCGTAAATGCCTTTGACGAAAAAATTGTAGCGAATGTCGCGAGGAATAACGGAGGTGTAGAATCCTTGATTTGGCCGATTTAAATTAAATGCACCAAATCCCGCAGTAATTTTTTCGCGTTTGTTAATCAAGTACTCATACAAAACACCAGCACCAATGGAGAAATTTGTTTTTCTGTCGGTTTGAAACAACTCATTCGTCGGAAGATTCGGATCGAACTGAGTACCATTAAATTGGTTGTCAAAATAAAGCTGACTCCAATTGATTTGCCGGTGATTCATCCCGAAATTAATACCTCCACGAAGAATATGGCTCGAATCGGAGGTCAATTTCAGTAGATAAGAAATATTGGCTTGAAGCTCAGTCGTCTGCAATTTTCCATCTCCCACAGCATCGTGAAAAAAGAGTAGACCCAGACCAAGATTGCGGTAGTTTGGAAGATGCATGTCGGCCGACATCGAAATTGTACTAAATGGAACCGTAACGCTGCGCCATTGATTGCGGTAGTTTCCTACAAAACGATAGTCCCCGTCAAAATGTCCAGCATGTCCAGGATTCTGAAACATGGGGATGTCATTGAACTGAGACCAATGGATGTCTTGAGCTAGTGAAACGCTAAATTTCAGCAGTGTAATCAATCCAATAAGTAGAATTCTCTGATTCATTCCATCGTCAAGTGAACTTAAAACTAATGAAAATCTCTGAAAGTAGTGCGACTCGCTTCGATGTACGGATTTGGTGTAGTTACCAGTTACGAATTTCGGAGAAAGATTAAGTCTTTAAGCGAAGCGGTCTTTTGTCTTTAAGTCCGCAAAAGCGGATGGTCTTTTGTCTAATTATCTAAAAGAAATTTACACTTCAAAGAAAAGTAACAGCGCAATGATTCCAATCAATACCATGAGGAGGTACAATTTCGGGTCGCGGTACAAGGGTTTTTTTCCCCGTTTTGTAAGTCGCTCGTAATCGTGGTAAAGTTTGCTGAAATCTTTATTGCGTTGAATCTGCTCTAGCGTTGGCTCTATCGGCCGATCATCTTGCTTAATGCTGAATTTTCTCATAGCGATGCGGTCCATTTGATTTTAAGCTTTTCAAGAATGCGGTATACGCGCATTTTTGCATTTGCCTCTGTGATGTTATATATTTCTGAAATCTCTTTGAAGCTCATTTCTTGAAAAAAACGAAGTTCAATTAAATCCAACTGTTCTTGATCCATTTCATTTAACAATTCAACCAGTTTTTCTTGGTCCTCTTGTGTCATATAGCCCAAAATCTCCCCTGTTGTACACAGGTCTTTCATGCGCCAGTCTTCAATCTCAACCGTGTAACCATTCTTTTGAGCTCTGAAAAACATGGAAACTTCATTCTGCGCAATGCGGAACAACCAACTGGAAAATGGTAAACCTCGGTCTTCGTATTTCTCAATGTTGGCCATTGCCTTCATAAAGGTTTGTTGTGTTACATCATTCGCTACTTCTTCATTTCCACTTAAACGCTTGTAAACGAAACGGAAGATTCGATCGAAGTAGGTGTTGTACAATTCACCAAAATACTTTTGTTCTTTCTTCGCGAGTTCGATAAGCTCTGGCTCCGTTAGCTGTTTGATATGTTTCCTATGCAAGTTCAATCCTTAGGTTTTGGTCTTTAATGGAAAGTTTTAAAAAAGTAACAAAAAGATTTTAGGGTGTACTCAATGAAACAGGTAGTATCTTTCCATTGATCCATTGGTCACCAGTTAAGGCAAAATTGGCAATAAATTCAGCCATCTTCTCCGCACTTACGGGTGCCTCGTATCCAGGGAATGCTTCTGCTAACATTTCGGTCTGGGCTGCACCCAAACACAAGCAATTCATTCGGATGTTACTTTCTTTGTACTCTTCGGCAAACATCTCTGTAAAACTGCACAAAGCGGCTTTTGAGGTGGAATAGGCACTCAAACCAGCAAACTTCACACTGCCTTGAAATCCTCCCATCGAGCTAATGTTCACGATATGTCCTCCATCACCCATGAGTGGTATTGCCGCTTGAACGGTTTCCATTACACCAATCACATTTACTTGGTAGCACTCCATTAAGTCAATGTGCGTAATTTCCGAAAAGGGCTTGTTCACCAATTTCCCGGCATTGTTGATTAGAATGTCAATTTTCCCAATTCCCTCAAAAATGGTTCTCGCTTCATCACGGACATTGTGCAACAAATCAAAAGGAAAGGCAAGGACATTTTCGAAATCACCAAAAAGGTCTTCCATTTTTTCCACATCGCGGGAAAGCGCAACAATCCGGTGCGCTGGATTTTTAGCCAAAAGTTCAACAAGCGCTTTGCCTATGCCACGACTCGCACCAACGATAACAATGGTTTTTTTACTCATCGAAGGAAATCGTTAATTCTTCACTGGTAGGGTGTGACTGACAGGTTAAAATGTATCCCTTTGCTACTTCTTGGTCGGTTAAGGCATAATTCAAGTCCATTTTCGCTGAACCTTTCACCACTTTGGCTTTGCACGAACAACATACACCTCCTTTACACGAATAAGGGGCATCCATACCTGCGTTTTCAATCGATTCCAGTAGTGATTTTCCTTTGGTGTTTAAGGTAAAGTGGACAACCTCGCCATCAAGAATAACTTTCACTTTGCTGTCTCCTGAAAAATCGGCCTGAACTTGAACACTTTCTTGCGCCATAAGTACCGGCGTAGTGAACAATTCAAAACGAATTTTTGAGGCGTTCACCCCGAAAAACTCGAGTGTTTCCTTTGCTTCCATGATCATTTGCTCTGGCCCGCAGATAAAGAAGGCATCCGCTTTGAGCATATCCAAGTCTTGCTTGATTACCGCTGTGATTTGCGCTTTGTCAATGCGTCCTGAAAGAAATCCATCTTTCGTTTCACCGCTCAATGCATAGTGGCTTTTGATCGCCTGTAATCCATCGAGTTCTGCTTTAAAAAGAATATCTTCTTCGGTTCTGTTTCCGTAAAACAATTGCATGTTTCCACCTGTAGACTGAATCTGTTTGGCAATGGACATGATGGGTGTTATTCCACTTCCAGCGGCGATGGCAACTACATTTTTTTCAGTCGCTTGGAGTGTGAAATTGCCCGCTGGCTCGCTGACTTGAAGCTCATCTCCTTGTTTCAAATCGCGGTTTAGAAAAACTGAAACTGTACCATTCATCACTTCCTTCACAGCCACGGCCAAATCTTCAGATGGACCGTTGCATAGGGAGTACGAACGTCGCTCCTCCTTGCCATTGATGTCAATCAGCAAGGTGATGTATTGACCCGGGGAAAATGCAAAATTTTGAGCAAGCGCCGCAGGGACGTCAAACACAATTTTTACTGAATTTTTATTCAATCGGTCGATTGATTTCACTTGCAAACCATGGAATCCACGGTGCTGTTTTTTGTCTTTTTTGAAGATGGAAAATAACCCCATAATTTATTCGTCGAATGATACAATTAGTTTTTCACTGGTAGGATGTGCTTGACACGTCAGGATATATCCCGCCTCAACTTCATCTTTCTCAAGTGCATAGTTCACGTCCATGCGTGCCGTTCCTTCCAAAATTTTTGCCTTACAGGTACAACAAACTCCTCCTTTGCAGGCAAATGGCAAGTCTGCACCCGCTTGTTGTGCGGCATCCAAAATGCTTTCGCCGGATGAAATCAAGGAAATATCGATGGAATCTCCGTCTAAAATAATGGTGACGTTGGCATCCACTTCAGGCGTGTTCACTGCTGTCGTTGATTTCTTTGTGCCACCCGTGCCAAACAATTCGAAATGAATGGCCTTTTCCGATACCCCATTGCGCACCATGCTTTCTTTGACCCCGAGAATCATTTCTTCTGGTCCACAAGAATAAACACCTTTGATGTGCTCGTTTTTAAGAAAGGCAGTGAACAGCGCATCGCACTTTTCAGTCGTGATTCGCCCTTTCTGAATCTCATTTCCTAAATTTTCTCTGGATAAAATATGTACAACACGGAAACGATCCATGTAATTGTTTTTCAATGCTTCAATTTCTTCTCGAAAGATGATGCTGCCAAACCCTTTGTTTCCGAAGAACAAATGAATGGAACTATTCGACTCTTCTTTTAGCAGCGTTTTAGCAATGGATAAGATCGGAGTTATTCCACTTCCCGCGGCGAAAAGCACATATGTTTGATCGTTGTTGATGTCGGGTGTGACGCTGAAATTACCTGTTGGGGTCATTACGTCCATGTCCTGTCCGGTAGCAAGATTTGCGTTCGCATAGGTCGAAAATTTCCCCC
This sequence comes from Flavobacteriales bacterium, assembly GCA_947453795.1. Taxonomy (GTDB): domain Bacteria; phylum Bacteroidota; class Bacteroidia; order Flavobacteriales_D; family Crocinitomicaceae; genus M0103. Next base: position 6,736 of record CANGIC010000012.1, on the reverse strand, counting down.
CTTCCACTTGTTTAATCGCCACTCGCCACTCGTTTTCAAAGGGTGCAGAGCACAATGAATAGGAACGACGCACCTCTTCACCATCGATTTCGGCTTTCAAGGTCAGGTATTGTCCCGCTTGAAAGGAATAATCTGCCTGCAATGTTTCTGGAACATCAAAAGCGATGGATACAGTGTCCTCTGTTTCATGCCGTACATCGGCAATTCGCAATGAATGGAATTTAGGTGTCATGCCTGATTTATTGTTGCGCAAAGGTAGTGATTTCGTTTCATGCATGGGCAATTCTAAGTGGCCAATTGAAGGGTGAAGCGAGGATTATTTTCGCCTTAAGGATGAACACCTTTTCTCCTTAATTGTTCATCAGAATAGGTACTTTATAATTACATTTGTCTAACTAAGCCAAAGAGCGATGAAAGAGGTGAATATTACGGAGATGGAACGCAAGTTTCAGGAGAAGATTGATCAAGATATCAAGATTGAACCGAAGGATTGGATGCCGGACGATTATCGTGAGACCTTGATTCGTCAAATTTCTCAACATGCGCATTCAGAGATTGTTGGCATGCTGCCTGAAGGAAACTGGATCACACGTGCGCCCAATCTTCGCCGCAAAGCAGTTCTTTTGGCTAAAGTCCAAGATGAGGCAGGTCATGGCTTGTACTTGTATTCGGCAGCCGAAACATTAGGTGCTGATCGTGAGGAAACCATCGATGATCTCCACAGTGGAAAAGCAAAATATTCATCCATCTTTAACTACCCAACGTTAACATGGGCCGACATGGGTGCTATCGGTTGGTTAGTGGATGGTGCCGCGATCATGAATCAAGTGCCAATTTGCCGTTGTTCATACGGACCCTATGCCCGTGCCATGGTGCGTGTGTGTAAAGAGGAGTCTTTTCATCAACGTCAAGGATTTGAAATCATGATGACCCTGGCGAAAGGTACACCGGAACAAAAAGCGATGGCGCAAGATGCCTTGAACCGATTCTGGTGGCCCGCGTTAATGATGTTTGGTCCAAGCGATGGGGAGTCTAAGCACACGGCGCAATCCATGAAATGGAAAATTAAACGTTCTACGAACGATGAGCTGCGCCAACAATTTGTGGATGTCACCGTTCCGCAAGCGGAGATGATTGGCTTGACTTTGCCCGATGCGGATTTGAAGTTCAATAAGGCGACAGGTCACTATGAATTTGGTGAAATCAACTGGGCGGAATTCTGGGAGGTTGTCAAAGGAAATGGACCGTGTAACAAGGACCGCATCGATACACGCAGAAAAGCAAAAGAAGAGGGATTATGGGTTCGCGAAGCGGCTACTGCATTTGCACAAAAACGCGCTGCCCGAAAGTCTGCATAAGAAATTAAATTGGATAGAAATGTCAAATAAGGAATGGCCATTGTGGGAAGTGTTTATTCGAGGTAAACAAGGATTGAATCACAAACATGTGGGAAGTCTGCGTGCTGCAGATGCGGAGATGGCACTCGAAAATGCCCGCGATGTGTACACGCGACGTTCAGAAGGAATCAGTATCTGGGTGGTGGAATCAAACAATGTATTTGCCTCTGATCCATCCGAATCACAAGAGTTTTTCGAACCAGCAGATTCTAAAATCTACCGTCACCCAACATTTTATGATGTGCCCGATGGGATATCTCACATGTAATCGAGAAGTACGATGAATCAAGCTCAAGTTGAATTCGTTTTGCGTATCGCTGACGATAGTTTAATTCTCGGCCATCGCTTGTCCGAATGGTGTGGACATGGTCCAATTCTCGAAGAGGATATTGCGATGACGAACATTGCTTTGGACTTAATCGGTCAGGCAACAAGTTTGCTCAATCATGCTGCAGCACTGCAAGGAGAAGGCAAGACAGGTGATGATTTGGCGTTTTTGCGCTTTGACCGTGACTACCGAAATCTTTTGCTCGTGGAGCAGCCAAATGGCGACTTCGGCATGACAATGATGCGTCAGTTTTTATTTGATGCATACCGAACTATTCTGTTTGAACGTTTGCAAGCAAGTTCAGATGAAATGATTGCTGCGATCGCCGAAAAATCATTAAAGGAAACGAAATACCACTTGAAGCACTCTTCTGAATGGGTGATTCGCTTGGGAGATGGAACAGAAGAATCGCATGCACGCATTCAGGAATCACTGAACACGCTGTGGCGCTACACCAACGAATTGTTCTATACTGATGCCGTGGATGAAGAGATGCATCGTTCAGGGATTTTGCCAGATTTATCCGATTTGCGTGAGCAGTGGGAAGATACAGTGAATCGTGTTTTTCAAGAAGCAACCTTGTCCATTCCTACCAACAATTGGAAACAGGAAGGTGGCCGCAAAGGAATGCATTCTGAACACCTGGGCTACATCTTGGCGGAAATGCAGTACATGCAGCGCGCATATCCAAACATGGAATGGTAACGACTACTGAAATCTGGCGCTGGCTTGAGGAGGTTTCAGATCCTGAAATTCCTGTGTTGACCGTGGTAGATTTAGGCGTCATTCGTTCGGTGGAAACGGACGGTAAGAACGCTCATATCGTGATTACCCCGACCTATAGCGGTTGTCCTGCTATGAAAATGATCGAAGATCAAATCATCGAAAAACTAAAGGAAAAGGGTGTAGTCAATTGTACTGTGGCATTGACCTTGGCACCAGCGTGGACGACAGATTGGATATCACAAGAAGGAAGGAATAAGCTCCGGGAATATGGGATTGCACCGCCAGAAAATGAGCCCGATAAAACGGTGTTGTTCGCAAAGCCAACGGTTGTTCCTTGCCCGAAATGTGGCTCTTCAAATACACGAATGATTTCGCTCTTCGGAAGCACGGCCTGCAAAGCGCATTATCAGTGCAACGACTGTCTCGAGCCCTACGATTATTTTAAGTGCTTGAAGTAGAATTCTAAAGTACTTGAATCAATTTCACGTCAAAAACCAAGACCGTATTTGGCGGAATTGAGCCACTACCGCTTGTTCCGTAAGCCAAGGCCGAAGGAATCAACAATTTACCATAACCCCCTTCTTTAAAATAAGGAATTCCTGATGTCCATCCTGGGATGACCGATTGCAAGGAAAAGTCTATTCCTGCCGTTGAAGAGGCATCGAAGATCTCACCACTTGTAAAATACCCTGTGTAAGCGACCTTGACGGTAGAAAAGCTATTGCACGACGCACCGGTTCCTGGATTTTCTATGACCACATACAGTCCTGAACTCGCTTTAACTGCAGTTAATCCATGGTCTGCAATGTATTGCTGAATAATTTGATCATCGGTAATGGCTTGTTTCTCGGCTTTTTTCTTGGCACAAGCACTGAATAAAAAAAGGAAAAGCAAGGGCGCAATTAGGTATTTCATGGTTCAGTATTTTGGGTAAATGTACAGAATTTAGTATACTCGATGGCTTTTCTTTTTTAATGAAAGATGCGCCACAAGGGGGAAAAGTTCTCCAGAACCCCTTGATTATAGATTTCCATTTGATAAAAATTCAAGACAATCAAAGCGATACCAAGCACGGGAATGCTCCATTTCAATCGGTCCAAGCCCATCGTTTTATCCACCATACAGGCCAGTGCCAATGCGAAAACCGGGTAACTTTGTGTCAAGGCCCTTGTCGAATAACTTGCCCCATATTTCCAGTCTGACCAAGAAATGATGATCCAAATATTCAGCAAACAAAAGGTCAAAACAGCTTTTCGGAATGGGTATTTTTTCATGAAGAAGAAACCAGCGACCATAGCGAGCGCAATCGGGGTGTAGAAAAACCATCCTTTTTCATGGCCAAACAAAACGCGCCACCAAGGGTTTAAAAAGAACCATTTGCTGCCCACATCAAACACAAAACTTCCGGTACTGTATTTCCAATACAAAAGCTGAGGTAAAATCCCGATAATGCCCCCACCAATAACGGCTATCAGGTGCAGTGGATTTTTCTTTAAAAACTGAAATTTAGTGAGTCCATGCTTTTCCTTGTCCCACATCCAAAGGATCGGAATGAAGATGAGAATCAATTCTGTAGGACGGGAAATCACAGCCAGACCTGAAAGTAAACCCAGCAACAACGCGGTATTCCATCGTGGGCTGTTGTGCCAGCGGATCGTCAACCAAAGGATCAAGGAATATAAGGGGAAAATGTAAGCATGGCTCATGGCTCCATCCACGGAAACATATTGGATGAGGTTGGAGCAAAGGCATAAAAGCAACAGGGTAATGGCCGTGATTTGTTCGCTAAAATAGTGGAATAGTACTTTTCGGAGGAAAAATAGCCCGACGAAAAACCAAAACAAGGCACCAAACATAATGGCGTATTGATAAGGTGCAGAAAATCCATCTTGAGGTGCACCTGTAATTTTAGCAGAGAGATGTCCGAGGGCAAAAAAAGGACTTTCCATAATCGCCACTCCCGATAAATACTTGAAGGTAAATTGACCATTTTCCAAAGGCATCGCTTGGTAAAACCATCCTCCAGATACATGATAGGTCGAATCGATTTTCCCAAACCATTTGAGTTCTTTGACATCGTCGTAAATGAAAGTTGCCGGCAAGTACATGTAATACCCGAGCGCATCCCAGCTTGTGGCATTGTAGCCATTGACCTCATTGTTGTGGCTATAGCGAAACCGTTGCGCGACAAAAATGGAGGTAATCACAAAAACCGCAACGAGTGAAATACTTTTTAATGGCGAGGAAATCATGTAAATGAGGAAAAGTTAGTTCAATGAAAAACGCCCCGAAGGGCGCTTATTTATGGTTATCCAAGGAATGGGTAGCGGTAATCTGTCGGTGGAACGAACGTTTCTTTGATCGTGCGTGCGGAAACCCAGCGAAGCAAGTTCATTGCTGCACCCGCCTTGTCATTGGTGCCCGAACCTCGCGCGCCTCCGAATGGTTGCTGACCAACAACTGCACCTGTGGGCTTGTCATTGATATAGAAATTTCCAGCTGCATTTTCCAATTTCTTGGTCGCCAATTGAATGGCATATCGGTCGTTTGAAATGATTGAACCCGTCAAGGCATAATCAGAAGTTTGATCGAGTATTTCTAAGGTTTCCTCAAATTTGTTTTCGTCGTACACATAGACTGTCAACACTGGTCCGAAGATTTCTTCACACATGGTGCGGAATTTCGGGTTACTCGTAACAATTGTGGTTGGTTCAATGAAATACCCTTTCGATTTGTCGTAGCTTCCACCAGTAATGATTTCAGCATCAGACTGTGTCTTACAATAATCGATATATCCAGCGATTTTATCAAAGGCACGTCCGTCAATCACCGCATTCACAAAATTGCTAGTGTCGTCGGGGCCGCCAATGTTAAACGAATTGACTTGATTCACATAAATGCGTTTTACCTCCGGCCAAATGTTCGAGGGGATATAAGCTCTCGAAGCGGCGGAACATTTTTGTCCTTGGAATTCGAAGGCACCGCGCGACATGGCGGTAGCAACTTCAGCAGCATTTGCACTGCGGTGCACCATGATAAAATCCTTACCCCCAGTTTCTCCAACGATGCGCGGGTAGGTACGGAAATGATCGAGATTCTGACCAATCTGTTTCCAAAGGTTTTTAAATACCGCTGTTGAACCCGTGAAATGGAGACCTGCAAAATGCTTATCAGTGAAAATCACTTCACCCGCCACTGGACCATCCACGGTGATCATATTGATTACCCCATCAGGAACACCTGCTGCCTTGAATAAATCCATGATGACTTGAGCAGAATAGACTTGTGATTCAGCTGGTTTCCATACCACGACATTCCCCATCATCGCAGGCGCTGCACAAAGGTTTGCCGCAATGGATGTGAAATTAAAAGGGGTAATGGCGAACACAAATCCTTCCAATGGACGGTACTCCAAACGGTTCCACATTCCAGGGAGAGATTCAGGTTGTTCTTTATATATCTGCGTCATGTATTGCACATTAAAACGGAAGAAGTCAATCAACTCGCATGCAGCATCAATCTCAGCTTGAAAAACATTTTTTGATTGTGCCAACATCGTCGCAGCATTCATTCGGTCACGAAAAGGCCCTGCCAAAAGATCAGCAGCTTTCAAGAAAATTGCCGCGCGATCTTCCCATGGAAGTGCCGACCATTTCTCGCGTGCGGCCATAGCTGAGTCTATCGCTTCACGCACATGTGAGGCATCGCCCATGTTGAAATGCCCCAAGATTTTTGCATGTTCGTGGGGAGGAGTCATGGCATGTTTATGCGCGGTACGCACCTCTTTTCCGCCAATGTACATGGGTACATCAATCGGATCTTGTTCATACATTTCTCGGTATTTGCGCAATAAACTTTCGCGTTCTGGTGAATTCGGTGCATACCCTTTAACAGGTTCATTTATCGCTACCGGCACATGGAAAATGGCATTTGACATGGTAAAAACTTTTTGTAAAAGTAGTTATTTCTTGGGTTACTAGGATTTGATGCGGAGGCAATTCGGAATTTGATGCCAGAGGCAATTCGGAATTTGATACCAGAGGCAATTCGGAATTTGATGCCAGAGGCAATTTGGAATTTGATCCCTTCGGGAATTTGGAAATTTGTTACAAATAACTCGTAATTAGTAACTCGTAATTAGTAACTCGTCATTAGTGGCTTCGAGTCTGCTATCGCACCTCACTTGTCCGCTGCAGCGCAGCCACCAAACTCGTAAATTAGTAACTCGTAATTAGTAACTCGTAACTCGTCATTTTCAGTTGGTCATTCATCCTTACACTAGTTC
>CANGIC010000011.1 GCA_947453795.1 Flavobacteriales bacterium | reverse complement strand
GCGCCCTCTTTCACAAATTCAATCAACACTTCGAGGTCGTCAAGTCCGCGTTTCAAAAGGTCAAATGCAGCCACCCACACCTTCAAACCACGAATGTTTTTCATTTGCGCCTCAGCGGCCTTCGGGTCATCCCAAAAGGTGGGGTCCTGTGTTTTTAACTCTTCCTCCGCCAACTGCATGCGTTTTTCAGGAATTTTTAAATATCCTTCAATGGCTACTATGCGTTGGGTAATTTCCTTTAATTGGTCTTGATTCACCATAATGAAACAAAATTAGTCAAAAAGATTCCAAGAATTGTGAAGAACAATTTTCAATAAGCGAATTCTGCATACAGAGAAATAGTATACATTTGTTCCAAATATTTGAAGAATGAACATACCACAGAATTTGAAGTACACAAAAGACCACGAATGGGTTGCTGTTGAAGGAGATATCGCTACAATCGGAATTACCGATTTTGCACAGAGCGAATTGGGTGATATCGTATTTGTTGATATCACAACAGAAGGAGAGTCATTGGACCAGGAAGAAGTTTTCGGTTCTGTTGAAGCAGTGAAAACTGTTTCCGATTTGTTTATGCCTATTTCTGGAGAAATCATTGAATTGAACGAGAAATTGGACGGTGATCCTGAATTGGTAAACTCAGATCCTTATGGAGATGGATGGATGATTCGCGTGAAAATTTCTGATGCAGCACAAGTGAATGATTTGCTTGATGCAACGGCTTACGCCGCATTAATCGGATAAAAAAACTGTAAATTTTCATTTTGGTCCGAAGTTTGTAAATCCGCGGCGGCCTGAAAATTTCAGGTGCATCAAAATGAAAAATTAGTATATTTACACTCAAACAAAATTCGACTATGGAACTTAAGAAAAGTGAAGAAGCGAACATTGACAAAATGCGCATGCCAATCGTGATGGTTGGACTTCTTTTTACAGGAAGCCTTGTTTTGGCGTCTTTTTCATATACTTCAGCGGTAGAGAACACGGACAACATTAAGGGTGAGACCCAAGCTGCCGTGATCAATACGGAAGAAGAGCAAAAGAAAGAAGATACTCCACCACCACCACAAACACCTCAAGTAGAGGCGCCAATGCCTGTTTCTGAGGAAATCATTGAGGAAGAAAATACGGAAACTGAGCCAGTAGCTCAAGTCGAAGTGATCCCAACAGATATTCCAGTTGGTGAGGAAACGGTGATCGCCGTTGAAGAAGAAATCATCGAATTCCCGGATGTAGAAGCGGCTTTCCCAGGCGGACCTGCTGCGATGCAAAAGTGGATTGCTGAGAATGTACAATACCCTGAGACTTCAATCGACTTGAATGAGCAAGGACGTGTTTACCTCTCTTTCGTGGTTGAAACAGATGGTTCCATTACAAACATCGCCATTGAGCGTGGTGTGAGTACAGACCTTGACAAAGAAGCAAAACGCCTTTTACGTAATATGCCATCTTGGGCACCAGGTGAGGCAAAAGGTAAAAAGTCGCGAACACGTTGTCGACTTCCAATCAACTTTACATTGAACTAAAATACGATCCCTACTTCGGTAGGGATTTTTTTTTGATGAAAAAGTTCATCTGCATATCCATCCTCCTCTTGCTTTCTGGAGGCACTTTCGCACAGCAAGACACTACCGTGTATGATTATCCTGACACGGAGGCAGTGCCAAAGCAAGGTATATCGGAATTTTGTTTTTCTCTGTTCGAGATTTTTGATGACATAGAAACCACAGAAGATCAAGACATCACTTGTTTGGGACGAATTCACATTCTTTTTATCGTGGAAATTGACGGTACTATATCGCACCTAAACTGCATTGACCATTGCGGTCACACGTTTGATTCTGCCCTTTTAGCTGATCGCTTCAAAGAAAAATGGAATCCTGCGACCATCAACGGCAAAGCTGTTCGTAGCAAATACCACATCCCCATAAATGTAGATTTTTATTAATACGAGCTGGTTGCACCACCAATGTTCTCAATTGGGTGCCATGTCGTTTTAATTTCTTGCAAATCTTCGATCATTGAGAGTCCTTGTGTAGAAGGTTTACTCCAATCCATTGCCGAATAACGGACTACTCTTTTGACATTGTCCGCAGCTTGAACTTGCATCGCACGCGCAATGTCCGCACTTAACCCTGAACTCGTCATCGCATTCACATCGAGGTGTGAAGCCAAGGGTGGAACCAACTCATCTGCCGTTCCTGTTAGAATATTCACTACGCCTCCGGGAACATCCGACGAATGAATGACTTCAGCCAATGTTACCGCTGAAAGTGGGTACTTCTCGGATGCAATGACAACAACAGTGTTTCCGCCTGCAATGGCAGGAATAAGCAATGAAACCAAGCCAAGCAGAGGACTTTCTTCTGGTGCAATAATCCCTACAACACCCGTTGCTTCAGCCACCGAAAAATTAAAATGGGATGAGGCGACTGGATTAACCGCGCTCAGGATTTGCTGGTACTTGTCACACCACCCCGCGTAATAGACGATTCGATCTACAGATGCATCCACTTCCTTGGCTGCATTCGCAGCAGTAAGTCCCATGAGTTGCAATTCTTCGATAAACTGTGAACGACGACCTTCCAGCATTTCAGCAATGCGATAGACAATTTGTCCGCGGTTGAAAGCGCTGCGCTCTGACCATGAACCAAATGCTTTCCGTGCAGCGACGACCGCATTTCGGGCATCCTTTCGTGACGATAAGCACACATTCGCAATGGCAATTCCATCTTTCCCGTGCAGTGCATAATAGCGCCCCGATTCGGTACGTGGAAACTGACCACCGATGAATAATTTATATGTTTTAAGTACTTGCAAACGTGTCATTTTATTTCAATTTTACATAGGCACGAAGTCCGTGAAGTCCTCCCTCACGACCAAAACCACTTTCTTTATAACCTCCAAATGGAGATGCTGGATCAAATTTATTGTAGGTATTTGCCCAAACCACTCCTGCGCGCAATTTAGTTGTCAGATTGAAGATGCGCGAACCTTTGTCTGTCCATACGCCTGCCGCCAATCCAAACGGAGAATTGTTGGCCTTTTGAATCACCTCATCCACCGTTCTAAATGTTTGAATGGTCAAAACGGGTCCAAAAATTTCCTCTTGTGCGATTAGATTCGATTGTGCCACATTGGAGAAAAGGGTTGGCTTGCAGAAGTATCCTTTTGATGGAATTTCGCAACTCGGCTGATACATTTCAGCGCCCTCTTCAATCCCTATCTTAATGTATTTATTGATGACCTCCAGTTGCTCTTTTGAGTTGATGGCGCCAATGTCTGTGTTCTTGTCCAAAGGATCTCCAACATACAAAGAGTCCATGCGTTGTTTCAATTTGCGCACCACCAATTCAGCCACTGATTCCTGCACAAAGAGGCGCGAACCTGCGCAGCAGACATGCCCTTGATTGAAAAATATTCCATTGACAATACCTTCCACTGCTTGATCAATGGGTGCATCTTCAAAAATAATGTTTGCAGATTTACCCCCAAGTTCAAGGGTGACTTTTTTATCCGTGCCTGCGATTGCGCGTTGAATGTGTTTGCCTACAGCCGTTGAACCTGTAAAGGCCACCTTATCGACATCTGGATGCGCCACGATAGCAGCGCCCGTATCGCCAAATCCTGTTACGATATTCACAACGCCTGCTGGCAATCCAGAAAGTTCTATAATTTCCGCCAATTTCAGCGCCGTGAGTGGGGTTGTTTCAGCCGGCTTGAGGACCACCGTATTTCCTGCCGCCAAGGCAGGCGCAATCTTCCATGCCGCCATCAACAAGGGAAAGTTCCACGGAATAATTTGTCCAGCCACACCTAGTGATTCGACCTTTCTTGTTGGAAAAGCGTAGTCCAATTTATCGGCCCATCCGGCATAATAAAAAAAGTGGTTGCAGGCCAAAGGCACATCGATGTCGCGCGATTCACGAATTGATTTTCCGGCATCCAAGGTTTCGATTACCGCCAATTCGCGTGCGCGTTCCTGCATCAATCTTGCGATGCGAAAAATATATTTTGCCCGTTCTGAAGGGGCCATTTTCGACCAAACGGTATCGTATGCTTTACGTGCGGCTTTCACAGCGCGATCGACATCTTCTTCATTGGCGTGCGCCACCTTAGCAAGTACCTTTTCGTTTGCAGGATTGATGGTTTCGAAATACTTCCCTGAAGATGGCTTTACCCATTTTCCATCAATGAATAAATCGTAAGATTCTTTCAATTCGATATGACCCGTGCTTTCCAAAGACGGTGCATATTCCCATCCTTTTTCGTTGGATTTATTTGTTGTTTTCTTTGCCATTTTAGTCCATTGAGAAATATTCTGGTGACTGATAAAGCCCTGTCTCCGTTTTCATGATTTGCATCAGTACATCGTTCGCTAAGCTGCTTGCGCCAAAACGAAACCATTCGTTGCTTAACCATTTTTCGCCCAACACTTCTTTCACCATTACGAGGTTGTGCAGTGCCAACTTCGAGGTAGAGATTCCACCAGCCGGCTTCATGCCAATCATGATTCCTGTTCGGTCGTAGTGATCGCGAATCGCCATTAACATGGTATAGGTGACTTGCATGGTCGCCGCAGGTTGTATTTTTCCCGTTGATGTTTTAATAAAATCTGCGCCTGCATGAATGGCAATGTCACTCGCACGGCGCACATTGTCAAGGGTTGAAAGTTCACCTGTTTCCAAAATCACTTTCAATCGTGCCTTTCCACAGGCTTCCTTGATGGCTGCAATTTCGTCGAATACAAAGTTGTGTTCGCCCGCCAAAAACTTTCCGCGAGAGATCACCATATCGATTTCATCTGCTCCTTCTGATACAGCAAATCGGGTATCTTCCAATTTCACCGACATGGGTGCTTGACCACTAGGAAATGCCGTAGAAACGGATGCGATTTTCACGATGGAATCTTTCAGTTCTTTTCGTGCAATACCCACCATAGATGGATACACACAAACTGCAGCTACAGTAGGTAATCCGGGATATGAATCGTGTAAATGTTGTGCTTTGTAGCACATCTGCCTCACCTTTCCAGGCGTGTCTTTTCCCTCAAGCGTGGTCAGATCAATCATGTTCAACACCATCTTCAGCCCTTGCATTTTGGCGTCGTTTTTTATGCTTCGCGTCTGAAAACGTGCGCAGCGTTCCTCCACGCCTACCTTATCAATCGAAGGAGATGCGGGTATAGAAAGAAATTGAGGGGAAGGTTTAGGTTTACTCATTCCATAGAAAAATCCGAATTCAGTCAAAGATACGCATTCCGTCGAAAAGGATATCCAATCAAAGTTGACCGTCGGAATGGTAGACCCCATTCTTAAACACCTTGACCTTAAGCAGGATGCCGTCGCGATCGTATTCATAGACCTTTCCATCCCAAAGGAGGCCGTTTTTAAAGTCGCCGTCTTGCCAGATTTCATCATTGGCGTTGTAGACCTTGTTGTAGCCATTCGGCAAGAACTTCGCCCCCTTTGTATTTGGCGTTGGAATTTTCGGCGCTGGTGTTACAGATGCTCCCGGATCCGTCACTTTAACCGCTGGATTGACCATCTCGCGCGGTTCGCTTTTCTTTATTGCGCCATCTGTTCCGTAATAAATCACCTCCTTGATATCCCCATTTTCGTAATACCTCACCGCCTTGCCTTCTGGCTGTCCTTTGCTCGCTTGGTATTGAAATTCGAGCTGTCCATTGGGGTAATAATAGCTCACGGTACCCATTTCCTGTCCTTCGGAAGAAAAATTAGCTTCGTATTCCAATTTTCCATTTTCATGATAGCGCTTCAGTGAATCTTGGTATTCATTCAAGGTAAAGGTGCCACGTTCTTTCACTTTTCCATTAGGATAGTACTTCACATAACTTCCTTCAGGGCGGTTGTTGTGGTATTCACCTTTCAATTTTGGCGTTTTGCCGTCGTTGTGGTATTTAATCCATAGGCCCTCCTTACGGTCGTTGAGGTAACTGCCCTCTTCGATTTTACCGTCCGCCGGATATCCTTCTTGTGGACGATCTTTGCCCAAGTAGACCCATTTTCCTTGCTTTCGTCCTTGGCCATCCTTTTCATTTAATCCATCCCCCGAAACGGACATACACAGCAGTGCAGGCAGTACAGCTAGTAAAAAGATTTTTGAAAATTGAATTGGACGCATACTCGAAAATTTAGCTCGTCATAAGTGTGAGAAAGGTAGTTTTCTTTTTTCGAATTTCAAACACTCAATTCAATTTTGACGGATCAACATTCTCCAACATGATGTCTACCATTTCAGCGGTACCAAAATGTTCCTTCCATCCCCAATCATGACGTGCAGCACTATCGTCAATTGATGCGGGCCAGCTGTCTGCGATTTGTTGTCGAAAATCGGGCACATAGCTCACCTTGAAATCGGGGTGATGCACACGAATGGCAGCGGTAAGTTCCGCCGGTGTGAAGCTGCAGCCAGACAGGTTGTAAGCCGAGCGTACACGCACTTTTTCTGCTGGTGCATCCATCAATTCAATCGTAGCGCGAATCGCATCGGCCATATACATCATCGGAAGTGCAGAGTCATCGCGCAAAAAGCAGGTGTAATCCTTGTTCATTTTTGCCTGATAAAAAATATCTACCGCATAATCCGTTGTTCCACCTCCAGGTAAACTTGTGTAGGAAATAAGTCCAGGGTAACGGATGCTGCGCACATCTACTCCAAATTTATTGAAATAATATTCGCACCAACGCTCACCGGCCTGTTTTGAAATTCCATATACTGTTGACGGTTCCATCACGGTATATTGCGGCGTATTGTGTCGCGGTGTTGTAGGACCAAAAACAGCAATTGAGCTTGGCCAAAAGATTTTTTTTAGGTGTTTTTCCTTTGCCAAATCAAGAATTGTGAACAGTCCCTCCATATTCAGTCGCCAAGCGAAGTCCGGATTTTTTTCTGCCGTTGCCGACAACAAGGCCGCAAGTAAATAAACTTCATCAACCTCTTGCTCAATAATGTACTCGCGAACCATGGGACGATCCAAGATGTCCATTTTCACATAAGGTCCATTCGCTAAAATGGCAGGACAAACATCCCTTACGTCGGCTGCGATCACGTTATCTGCACCCTTTCGTTTTCTCAATTCTAGGACAAGTTCAGTTCCGATTTGTCCGCATGCACCGATAATAAGTATTTTTGACATTGGCTATACTCTAGATGACAAAGGTATCATTTGAATGAATTGAGAAATGTCAATTTGTAAAATATTCTCAATTCGCTAAAATTATGACGCCGGTCATTTTTTCCACTTTTGCTGAATTGCTATTTTTGTCAAACTGAGATTTAAAGCACTGCACATGCGCAAAGAAAATGTCAGTAAACGAAAGCGGCAGAAAATGCCGATATTTAGGACTGAATAAAACTTATAACTAAACCCTATGCCTTTTTACCATAAATTAGGAAGCATTCCAAACAAACGCCATACGGTGTTTCGTCAACCCGATGGATCGTTGTACCATGAACAGTTGTTTGGTACAATTGGCTTCGATGGAATGTCGAGTTTGCTCTACCACATTCAACCACCGACCATTGTTCGCGAAATCAAAGGAACAACCAATGTTGCCCCAGAGATTGGTCTAGAAAAAAACATGACTATGCGCTCACTGATTGGATTCAACGTGCCTCCTCAAGATGATTTTCTTGACAGTCGCGTTCCTGTTCTCGTCAATTCAGATTGCTACATTGAGCTGGCCTCTCCCCGTCATTCCATGACCGACTATTTTTACAAAAATGCGGATGCGGACGAGATCATTTTCGTGCACAAAGGAGAAGGAACATTGAAGACGCAACTTGGAAATATTGACTTTAGTTACGGAGATTATTTGGTTATTCCTCGTGGAATGATTTACCAGATGCATTTCAACGACACAGACAATCGCTTGTTTCTTGTTCAATCATTTAGCCCAGTATATACGCCAAAACGTTACCGTAACTGGTTTGGTCAATTGTTGGAACATTCACCTTACTGTGAGCGCGACATTCGTCCACCGCATACCCTGGAATCCATCGATGCGACAGGTGAATTCTTGGTACGCATCAAAAAGCAGGATGTCATGTACGACTATGTGTATGCCAATCACCCATTTAATGTCGTGGGTTGGGACGGCTACAATTTTCCGTATGCCTTTTCGATTCACGAATTCGAACCAATTACAGGGCGTGTGCATCAACCACCTCCCGTGCATCAAACATTTGAGACCGGTGGATTTGTGATGTGTTCTTTTGTTCCACGGCTTTACGACTATCATCCAGACTCCATTCCAGCGCCATACAACCACAGCAACATCGATTCAGATGAAGTGATTTATTATGTTGACGGTGACTTCATGAGCCGCAACAACATCGCCAAAGGACAGATTACCCTGCACCCTGCTGGAATTCCACATGGACCGCATCCAGGTGCTTACGAAAGGAGTATTGGAAAAAAGGAAACGCAAGAATTGGCTGTCATGGTGGACACCTTCAAGCCATTAAAACTGACAAAGCGCGCCTTGGACCTGCAAGATCCTGAATACCACAAAAGCTGGATAGGCGCATAGAAATAGTTAATTTAGCAAAACGAAAATTAGATACTCCTCGCAATGAGCAAAATAGTTAAGAATGTAGAATATGGCCTCGAGAAAATCTTTGAAGGCGCACAAGATTTCCTACCCTTGTTGGGAACGGACTATGTCGAATTTTATGTAGGAAACGCGAAACAGGCCGCTCACTTCTATAAAACTGCCTTTGGCTTTCAATCCTTGGCTTATGCTGGATTGGAAACTGGGGTTCCCGACCGTGCTTCCTATGTGTTGAAACAAGATAAAATACGACTTGTATTGACAACCGCACTGAAAAGTGACTCCGCCATTGGTGAGCATGTGAAAAAACATGGTGATGGCGTAAAGGTGATTGCCCTTTGGGTAGATGATGCGACCAAGTCATGGGAAGAAACAACAAGCCGTGGCGCAAAATCCTTCATGGAGCCAACGGTTGAAAAGGATGCGCATGGCGAAGTGGTGCGTGCCGGAATTTATACCTATGGTGAAACCGTTCACATGTTTGTTGAGCGCAAAAATTATACGGGGACATTTCTTCCGGGATACCAAGCATGGGAATCCGATTATAACCCAACGCCTGTAGGACTTAAATTCATCGACCACATGGTTGGGAACGTAGGTTGGGGGGAAATGGATACTTGGGTGAAGTGGTACGAGGAGGTGATGGGATTTGTAAATTTCCTATCATTCGACGACAAAACCATTCATACCGAATACTCTGCCTTGATGTCCAAGGTAATGAGTAACGGAAATGGGCGTATCAAATTCCCTATCAACGAGCCCGCAAAAGGAAACAAGCGATCTCAAATTGAAGAGTACATCGACTTTTATGAGGGACCAGGTGCACAGCACATCGCAGTCGCCACGGATAACATCATTGAAACTGTCGCTCAATTGAAAGCACGTGGTGTTGAGTTTCTTTCTGCTCCACCACAGGCCTACTACGATGAGATTCCAGAACGATTGGGTGAACACATGGAAATGATGAAAGAGCCCATTCCAGACATCCAAAAATTGGGTATTTTGGTAGATGCAGATGAGGAAGGATATTTGTTGCAGATTTTCACCAAGCCCATTGAGGATCGCCCGACCTTGTTCTTTGAAATCATCCAACGCATGGGTGCACGAGGATTTGGTGCAGGAAACTTTAAGGCATTGTTTGAATCCATTGAGCGCGAACAAGAGAAGCGCGGAACATTATAATAACCTATAAATTACAGAAAAGCGCAGCAGATTTTTGTTGCGCTTTTTTTATGCTCGAAAGGGTTTCTTACTTTTGTAAAAAAAATAGCGTATGATCGAGGTTGGAATTATTATGGGAAGTGCATCGGATTTGCCGGTGATGCAAGATGCCGCAGACATTTTAGACCACTTCGGTATCCATTATGAAATCGATATCGTCTCGGCGCACCGCACCCCTGAACGCATGTTTGACTATGCAAAAAGTGCACATGGACGCGGATTAAAAGTGATCATCGCAGGTGCAGGTGGCGCAGCCCATCTTCCCGGAATGACTGCCTCATTAACTCCACTGCCAGTGATTGGTGTTCCCGTAAAATCGTCCAATTCCATTGACGGTTGGGACAGCATATTATCCATCTTACAGATGCCCAATGGAATTCCAGTGGCGACTGTGGCCTTGAATGCAGCTAAAAATGCTGGAATATTGGCAGCTAAAATCATTGGTTCCTCTAATCCCGAAGTGCAAGCGAAACTCATCGCCTACATGGAAGAGATGAAAGCGCACGTGATTGAAAGCGCTGAGAAGCTGAAATAACTAAGGATAAAGCAAGTATTTCTTGCGCGTCGCTTTGAATGACTCAAGTCCTGGCTGCCATGTTGCTCGGATTTCCTTTGCGGACCACCCTGCCATGATTTGCTCTTTCAGCTTTGGTGTTCCCGCCAAGCGATTGAAAAATGCGGGTTGATCAATGAATGTCAATGAATCCAAGATTTCTTTTGCCTGAATCACATAATTCAAATTGATCTCATATCGTCTTTTCGACAAGCTATTTTGTAGGTCGAAGCCGTTGCAAACCTTGTTTTCATAGAGTGGATTTTTCGCGCCTGGCATCGACACCGGGGTAAACTGAAAAGTGGTATCGGTAAATTTCGGGTGACCAAAAACCTCAAACGGTCGATCTGTACCTCGTCCTACACTTACAGTTGTGGCTTCAAACAAACACAAACTCGGGTATAGGGTAATGGCCAATTCCGATTTTAAATTTGGTGAAGGCGGCACAGGCAATACATACTTTGTTTTGTGGGTGTAATTGCGGCAAGGAATCACCCACAATTTGCACGAAAGACTATCGCGCAACCAATGCTCACCATTGATCATCATCGCATATTCTCCGATGGTCATTCCGTACACAATAGGAACAGGATGCATCCCTACGAACGATTTTTGCTCTGGTTCACGGATCGGTCCATCGACATAATGTCCGTTTGGATTTGGGCGATCAAGCACCACCAGTTGTTTTCCATTCTCCGCACAGGCCTCCATCACATAATGTAAGGTAGAGATGTAGGTATAGAAACGCACGCCTACGTCTTGAATGTCATAAATAACGATATCGATATTGGCCATCTCAGAAGGCAGTGGTTTCTTATTTTGTCCGTACAAACTGATGAGCGGTAAGCCCGTTTTTTCATCTACCGTACTGTGCACCTTCTCTCCTGCATCCGCTTGACCGCGAAATCCATGTTCTGGAGCAAATACTTTTTTCACATTCAATCCTAGCGAAAGTAAGGTGTCCACAAGATGTACATCTCCAACCATGGATGTTTGGTTGCTCACTACCGCAATGTTTTTGTTTTGCAGCGAATCCATAAAAAGATGAAGGCGGTCGATACCCAAAACTGGGGCACGCAAGGGATTGTGCACCTGTTGCTCCTCCACCCGAATGCAATCCTTATCTCCCGGTTCACACTGCTCGATGACTTGCGTTTCTGCAATGACCGTGCGCTTCGGCTTGTGCACCCCACAGGAGGTTACCAAAAGAATCAAAATACTTTTTAAGCACAAATGCTTTATGTACTTTCGTACATTCAAAACAAGCACATTGCCGTTTGAGTATTTCATATCACAAAGAATCCTGAAAAGCGAGGTCCAAGGCAAGAAAATTTCCAGGCCCATCGTTCGCATTTCCATGTTAAGTATTGCACTTGCTGTTGTTGTTAATTTGATTACTATCGCGGTGGTAACAGGTTTCCAACACGAAGTTCGCGACAAAGTTACGGGTTTTGGTTCGCATATCCTCGTAATGAATGCTGGTGAACAAAGTGTTTATGAAGCTGAACCTTTGTTGCGCGATACCTTATTGCAGAATTCATTGCAAAATTTTAATGGAATTGCCACAGTAAATCCTGTTGCCTACAAACCAGTTTTGTTTCAATCCGGGAAAGTAGAGCGCACCATTCGGACAAAGAATGGCAAAGACACCGTTTTTGTGCAACAAGAAATCATGGCGGGGCTTCTGAAAGGCATTGACTCTACCTATGACCTCCATTTTTTCAAAGAAAATTTAATTTCAGGCCGAGTGCCCAATTTTACTACCCCCGAAGCGACAAATGAAATCCTTCTTTCCAAACAAGTAGCCAACACATTGGGTGTGAAATTAAATGATGAAGTGAAGGCCTTTTTCGTGAAAAATCAACCGATTCGACGCAACTTTAAACTTGTCGGGATTTACGAAACGGGATTGGAAGAGTTCGATAAGAAAATGGCGATTGGCGATCTTCGTCTCGTGCAATCACTCAATGACTGGGGAATAAAAGCAGCGATTACGGTAGAAGACACCCTTTACAACGGTCAATTGATTGTCCGCGCAGAAAGCACCGGTGGAAATGGAAATTACCGTTACGACTGGGGGAAGGGTTTTGAAAATTATTCGGGATTTCCTTTGTGTCCAACGAAAGACACCATGATTCGCTTGATTGTTTCTGATTATTGGAGCAACATTGATGGTCGAAATGAAACCACAAGCCGTCCAGATACGGCTTATATGTTTGTCAATGTACAAGCACATCATGGTGATGTCAATCATTTTGATGTGGACTGCGGTTATCCCACCAATAGTGATGGAACCATAGAAAAGACCTTGACAGATAAAGGATTTAGCATTGAAGGTTTTCACCGAACGATTTCTTTTGAACTGACGGATGGGCCCGGAAGTTCATCAAATTATGTAGGCGCGTATGAATTGACCGTCAAGGATTGGAACGCACTACCAACAATCTATGAGAAGTTAAAACGACAATTTTCCTTGATTCCAAATGCCTCAGGTGAAATGCTGAAAGTGACAAGCATCACCGATCAACAGGCCGATATTTTCATGTGGCTTGGGTTCTTGGATTTAAACGTAGTGATAATTCTCACCTTAATGATTCTCATTGGCATCATCAACATGGGTTCTGCCCTATTGGTATTGATCCTTGTGCGGACAAGTTTCATCGGCTTATTAAAGTCTATGGGGGCAACGGATTGGAGCATTCGCAAGATCTTTCTTTACCAATCGGGACGACTTATCTTGCGCGGAATGCTGCTCGGAAATGCCGTTGGACTTACCCTTTGTGGATTGCAAGAATATTTCGGGATCATTCGGTTAAATCCAGAAGTGTACTATTTGGATTCTGTTCCGATTGAACTCAACCTGGTTGCGTGGATTGCACTCAATGCCGTAACCTTTGTCGTTTGCTTGTCTGCGTTGATCATACCGAGTATTGTGATTACCCGAATTCGACCATCGAAAGCAATTAAGTTCAACTAAACTTATTGCGTCTTCAATTCCACAAACTGAAATTCGCGGTATTTTCCTTGGTCTTCAAAGTCACTTCTGTATTTCGGACCTTGTACCTTTGTTGATTCGATGACAATAGTAACTTTAGCTGACAATCCTGCAGCAGCGAAATAGCTTTCCAACTCTTTTTTCATGCGCTCTGCACGTGCCTCAGCCAATTTCTGATTCGATCCATCGAACGCTTTTGTTGGCACAGTCGACGCTGATGAAGTAATCATGATTTTAATGGATGAACGTCCATTTTTGAGTTGAGCTTCCACTTGCTTCACAAATGACCCCAACGATTCATTTTCAGCACACGTTAGGTTGGCAAAGTTGTAATCATACACATGCTTGAAGCTTAGGTCTTGCATCGGAATTGGTTCACCTACTTTCGCGATACACGACACTTTTTGTCCAATCGCATCTGTTACATTGATGACATACGAACCTTTTCCTACACCAACAGGATTTTGCACCGTTGCACCGTTTGACCATGAAAAACTAAATGGTGCTACCCCACCCGTAACGGTTGAAGCCAATGTCCCATCAACACCACCAAAAGTAGTTACATCCGTACCCTTACACCGCAGACTTAATGCAGGAGGTGTTAAGATGTTTGCCATGTAGATATCACTTCTTTCTCCATCGCGATTACTCGACCAATACATCGTGTTTCCTGAATAAGAGAAGTAGGCATCAAATTTTGGTGAATTCACTTTCTCTCCTAAACTTACAGGAGTAGACCAACTGGTGTATGATGTTCCCTGCTTCACTGCATAAAAAATGTCTGCATCACCGAAGCCCCCCAAGCCATTGCTCGAGAAGAACAAGGTATCCTTGCCTTTTGACAAGAAAGGAGTTGTTTCAAATCCTGTGGTATTGATCACATTCCCCATGTGTTGAGGCGCAACCCATTGACCATTCTGTTTTGTACTCACATACAAATCCTCCTCACCGATCGCATTGGGGCCTTTGTAAGAAATGATGAGCACATCTTCAGATTCAGCGACAAAAAACGTGTAGAACTCCCCCTCGATATCTAATGTAGGAATTGCAATTGCTGCAGGTGTTTGCCATTTATTGTCTTTTGAAACGGACGACGACAAGCCCTTTACCAAATCTTTTTTTCCTTCATAGGAATTCAACACATACAATGATTTCCCAGAAGCACTAATGCCAACAATCCCGTTATTGAATTTGTTGTTCAACTCGGTCAAGGGTTGACATGCGCTATAACTTCCATCTGCGGCGCGCTTACTGAACCAAATATCTTGGTCTGCTTCACCAGCAACGGAAGAGGGATCAAAGGCACGGACAAAGTAAAGGATAGCGCTGTCTTTGGAAAATACAGGCATTATTTCCTCAAAAGGGGCTGTATTTACTGTTCCAGGAAGTTTTTTCGGCTCCGAAATTTGCCAAAACTGGGCCATTGAATTCATGCAAAAGCCGCAGAGAAAAATCACAAAGAGGATTTCTTTTTTCATTCGTATAGATCTTTAATAGAACAGCATTAACGGCCGAGCATTAGGCCAAGCACCAACTCGTGTCCTCCAGAAGTGAAGTTATTGAAGCGAGAAAGAGAATAATCGTAGGAATACCCCAATTTGAATCGTTCAGAAATATTCATTCCTACCATTCCAATTATAGCATCTTTGTTGCGGTAAGAAACGCCTACCCATAGCCATTCCTTGTATTCAACTTGCAAAGAACCTTCGATGGTGAGGGGCGCAGGCGTCATTTTTTTCATCAGAACAGCGGGTGTAAGCGTTACATTCT
Source organism: Flavobacteriales bacterium (assembly GCA_947453795.1). Classification (GTDB taxonomy): domain Bacteria; phylum Bacteroidota; class Bacteroidia; order Flavobacteriales_D; family Crocinitomicaceae; genus M0103. Next base: position 14,808 of record CANGIC010000011.1, on the reverse strand, counting down.
CACTGACAGGAATCTTCACCCCGGCCGTTGCATTGAAGTGCATTTGTGTATTGTAATTCGCCGTTCCAGTACCAAAATTTACTAAATCCTTGGTGAGGTGATCCGCAGAGATTCCCACGAAGAATTTCTTCGAATAGAGATAAAAACCAACACCTAAATCCATGATAAATCGGTTCGATTGGTTCATCACAAAGTTGTTGTACGTTTGATCGGTATACCCGAGTGTTGGGTCCACTTGATTGAGCACTTGCGCTTTATCCTTCAAGAATGAATGATTGGACAAGCCCAAACGCGTACCAAAAGAGAGATTTACCTTTGAAGATAGCGGCAAATGAAGCGCATAAGTTCCCGCCACTTGCATTCGGCGAAAGGCACCATATTGGTCCGCAATAAATTGACCACCGACAGCATGTTTCAATTTCCCCGTTTTCACTTCAGGATTTTTAACTGGGCCTTGGCTCGTGCGCAACGCGGGATTGTATTTTGGTTTATCCGGCAAATTTAATGGGGAAGAAACGGACAAGTATGCCGTTTTTGGTTCATCACCAAATCCTGCCCACTGCCAACGTCCACTCATTGTAATATCCGTAAAGTCGTAAACCCCAGCGGCTCCTGGATTGACCATAAACTGATTTCTTAGGTATTGACTGTACTGCGGGATTTGCTGGGCAAAAGCAGTAATCGACAACAAAAAAACAGAGACAAGTACACTTTTTTTCATGAAAAAGGAATTGTGTTAGTTACGCCATTTATACCACTTCACTTGCAGTTCCACCTATCGTTAAAGTGACGATAATAAAATGGTTAAGCGCAGTAGCGAGTCAAATATAAAATAAAAAAGTGAGTTAAATTGGACTTTAGCAAATATCACAATTCAATCATAAAAAATTAATGCATTACTCCATGCAGTCGCAGGGTGCATCAAACCGAATATCCACCCATGGCAGTCGCTTTCTCAGCGCTTCTTGAAAAGATGGTCCGTATTTCACTCCTTGAATTTCGATCACTTTCAGCGCTTTCAATTGCTCCATGGACTGTGGAAAATGGGCAATTGGCACTTCCCAAAGATCGATGCTTTCTACCTTCGTGCAATAGCCAAAACACTCAGGAATTTGGTCGAAGGTATTCCTGTTGATAATCAAGGTTTTGAGATGACTTAAGCGACAGATTTCATTCGGAAAAATGGCCAATTCATTTTTAGAGAGATCCAATACCTCAATTTCTTTGAGTTCACCTATAAAGTCGGGTAGTTCTGAGAGTTTGTTCTTTCCGAGATCCAGCACTCTTACTTTTGTAAATTTTGCCACAATTGCTGGAACTTCCGTCAACTTTTCCCGTGAAAGTGAAATGTAAAAAACAGAATCGGGGTGCGCTGCTTCAAGTTCGAAAAGACGGTACATACGCAAGGTATCTGCCTGCCCAAATGCGACAGCGCTAAACGCCAAACACAACAGAAGTACGAACGAACTTTTCATCATTTTTTAACTGTTCCTTAAGGGCCTCCACCGATTCAAATTTCTGTTCATCGCGCACGCGAGACATGAAACGGATGGTAATTATTTTATCATAAATATCCTGCTGAAAATCCAAGATATGCACTTCTAAATTTACAACATCTGAGGATACAACGGTTGGCCGTCTGCCGATATTCAACATTCCGCGATGTACTTTACCGTCCACAAGCACTTCCACGGCATAAACCCCAATACCAGGCACAAGCTTCAAATCACTATTCACTTCAATATTTGCTGTTGGGTATCCGATTGTCCTTCCTAAGGCACGTCCGCGAATAACTGTCCCAGACAATTCATAGGGTTCCCCCAAGAAAACAGCTGCACGCTGCACATCGCCCTGCAAAAGTGCCTCTCGAATTTTCGTCGAACTGATATTTACTTCGTCGATATCTTGCGCTGGAATTTCGATTACTTCAAATTCGTAAGTGTCTGCGATATCCTTCAGGTATTCAATATTTCCTTCCCTATTTTTTCCAAACTGATGGTCGTAGCCAATGACAATTTTCCGCACATGCAGCTTATTGACGAGGATATCCCGCACAAATTCCAAGGCCGTTAAACGCGAAAAATCGAAAGAAAAAGGGTAAACAATCAGGTTTTGAAGGCCAAAATTGGACAATTTATCCATTTTTTCCACCTGTGTATGAAGCAGCTTCATGCCATGACTTTCGGGAAAGAGAATCATGCGTGGGTGCGGATAGAACGTGAGCAAAACGGATTCACCGTGTACACTTTCGGCCTCATCCTTTAAGGTCTGCAGAATTTTCTGGTGTCCAAGATGCACACCATCAAAGGTTCCAATAGTTACAACGGGATTTTGAATTTCTCCTATTGCATCAAGATCATTAAAAATTCTCAACGCTCCCCTCCATTAAATTTAACCCCCTGCACTTGGCAAAGCACCTTATCGAACGACAGTGATGTCACCGTGTCCTTTAATCTCCACACCATTAATGCCTGTCGCTACATACTTATAGAAGTACACACCATCCGTGACTTTATGTCCATTAGGCGTTGTTCCATCCCATTTCGGATCTGGATCTGTTGTTTCGAATACAACATCACCCCAACGGTTCAAGATCACGATATAGATTTTCTCTGTGTACAAATGTTGCATGAAGAACACATCATTCACATCATCCTCATTTGGAGAGAATACGTTAGGAACGATAACCTCTGGATCACCAAATGGCATAACGACTATTACCAACGAGTCAACCGATGAACAAAGCCCATTTGACGCGATGAGCGTCACGATGTACGTTCCTGGGTTGGCATAGGACTCATTTGTTGAATCCGTTACATTGGAGGTATATGTATTTCCATTTCCAAAATCCCAATCGTAGGTCGTTCCGAATTGTGAACCATTGGCGAAGTTCACATCCAATACTGGATTTCCAGTTTGAACATCACTTGTCACCGCAGCAATTGGGAAAGGAAGTACATTGACATTCACTGTTGCCGTTGACACACATCCATTGACATCTGTTCCAGAAACGGTGTACACATTTTGTCCAACGGAAGGCGTAAAAGCTTGACCATTTAAGGCACCACCACTCCAAGTGTATGTCGTCGCACCTGTACCATTTAATGTTACCGTTGTTCCTTCACAAATCACTTGAGCTGTTCCTGCACCCACAATAGGCAATGGATTTACCACAATCGTTGCTGTAGCGGAGGTCGTACATCCGATGGCGTCTGAGTAAGTATAAGTCACCGTCTGCGTACCAACACTTGGATCAAATGATCCCGCAGTTACACCTGTTCCTGTGAAGGTACCTCCAGCAGGTGTTCCGTTCAATACCACATTCGCTGCATCGATACATACTGGTGTATATGTTCCCGCATTTGAAGGCGTCAACTGAACAACAGTGATAGTTGCTACATCGGTATTGACACACCCATTCGCGTTGGTATATGTGTACGTTACTGTTTGTGTGTTTGCCGTTGGATCGAAAGCATTAGCCGTTACACCTGTTCCAGAGAATGTCCCACCAGCTGGCGTTCCTACCAATGGAAGATTCGCTGCATCTGCACAAATTGGGTTGTAAGTTCCAGCATCAACAACTGGCAATGCATTCACAGTAATGGTCGCTGTTCCAGAACCAGAACATCCATTGGGATCGGTATAGTTGTATGTTACCGTTTGTGTTCCAGAAGCAGGATTAAATGTTGTTCCTGTCACTCCTGTACCTGAGAAGGTTCCTCCTGCAGGTGTTCCTGCCAATGCCACAGGTGATGCATCAATACATACAGGTGTGTATGTTCCAGCATTCACTGTTGGTGAAGAGTAAGAGATGACTTGAACTGCATCAGTGCTCACACATCCTGCGGCAGAAGTTCCTGTTGCGGTGTAGACCGTCGTTCCAACTGGTGGAACGAAAGCTGTTCCATTCGTGATCAGCGGTGACCATGAATAAGTCGCTGCACCTGAAGCTGTTAAAGTTACTTGTGTTCCGATACATACCGCTTGATCCGTACCTGCATTCACCACTGGAAGTGCATTTACCGTCACCAAAACTTGATCTGTACTTGTACACCCTGCTGCTGATGTTCCAGTCACAGTATATGTTGCAGAAGTCGCTGGTGCGAAGGCCACACCATTTGTTGCTGCCGGTGACCATGAGTAGTTCACGGCGCCTGACGCTGTCAATATTGTTGTTTGACCCGCACAAACCGTTGCATCCGAACCTCCAGCAATTATTGGAAGAGGATTTACCGTTACTGTTGCTGTTGCCGAACCTGAACATCCATTTGGATCAACATAATCGTACGTGATCGTTTGTGTTCCTGAAGCCGGATTAAATGTAGTTCCTGTAACACCCGTCCCTGAGAATGTTCCCCCTAGTGGTGTTCCAGCAAGAGCAACCGAAGCGGCATCGATACATACCGGGGTATAAGTCCCTGCATTTACCGATGGTTGTGTATTTACTGTCACATCAACTGCGTCTGTACTTGTACATCCCGCAGCAGTAGTTCCTGTTAAAACATACGTTGTTGTGCCGTTTGGTGATGTAAAAGCAACTCCATTCGTCACAGTTGGTGACCATGAATATGTTGCTGCACCAGAACCTGTTAAGGTAACTTGCACACCGACACAAACTGTTTGATCACCTCCTGCACTTACGGTAGGCAGTGGATTCACTGTCACAACAACTTGATCTGTGTTCAAACATCCATTGACATCTGTACCTGTTACGGTGTAAGTTCCAGAGTTTACTGGGTTAAATGCGACACCGTTGTTTGCTGCTGGAGACCACGAATAAGTTGTTGCCCCCGTGGCTGTAAGTGTAACCGTTTGACCAGCACAAATGGTGAAGTCGGTACCTCCTGCCACTGCAGGCAAAGCATTGACAGTGATATTTGCTGTTGTTGAACCGAAACACCCATTGGCATCCGTATAGCTATATGTCACTGTTTGTGTTCCTGCTGACGTTGCGAAGTTCGTTCCCGTTACCCCAGTTCCTGTGAATGTTCCACCCAGTGGCGCACCTACCAAAGCGACTGTTGCTACATCGCTACATACTGGAGGATATGTCCCCGCATCAACTACAGGTGTTGTATTCACGGAAACAACCACTTGATCTGTATTGACACATCCAGCTGCTGATGTTCCTGTCACTGTGTATGTCGTGGTTCCAGTTGGCGGTGTAAATGGAACACCATCTGTAATGGCTGGTGACCAGGTGTATGATACGGCATCGAGTCCTGTCAGCGTAACTTGTGTTCCTACACAAACCGATTGATCTGCCCCGGCGCTAACGTTTGGCAATGGGTTCACATTGACCATCACTTGATCCGTGTTTTGACAACCAAGTGCTGAAGTACCAGTCACCGTGTATGTCGAAGAAGTTGAAGGAGAAAACGAAACACCATTTGTTGCTGCAGGTGACCATGAGTAGGTGTTAGCACCCGTAGCTGTGAGTGTCACGGTTTGACCTTCACATATTGTCACATCGGCCCCACCATTCACCGTTGGCAATGGATTAACCGTTACAAGCACTTGATCTGTATTTGTACACCCACTTGCTGTAGTTCCAGTTACCGTGTATGTTCCTGTCGCAGCTGGCGTAAAGGCCACGCCATTTGTCACGACTGGTGACCAAGAGTATGTTGTTGCTCCAGAAGCCGCCAGCGTTGCCGTTTGACCGGTACAAACCGTTACATCTGTACCCCCATTAATCGTTGGAAGGGTGTTTACCGTAACAAGTACTTGATCAGTATTTACACATCCACTTGCGGTTGTTCCAGTTACTGTATATGTTCCCGAAGCGGCAGGTGTAAATGCTACACCATTCGTTATTGTCGGTGACCATGAATACGTTGTTGCGCCAGAGGCGGTTAATGTCGTGGATTGTCCAGTACAGAGCGCCACATCGGCACCACCGTTCACGGTAGGCAATGGATTGACTGTAACAAGGACTTGATCCGTATTTGTACACCCATTCCCACCTGTTCCTGTAACGGTATAAGTTCCAGTTACAGCAGGCGTAAATGCTATCCCATTCGATACCAGTGGCGACCATGAATACGTCGTAGCACCTGATGCCGTTAAAGTGGCCGTTTGACCTGTACACAACGCGACATCCGCACCACCATTGACGGTTGGCAATGGATTCACCGTTACTAATACCTGATCGGTGCTCGTACATCCCGCAGCTGTTGTTCCTGTTACCGTATAGGTTCCTGTTGCTGCCGGTGTAAAGGCCACGCCATTTGTGACCACAGGTGACCATGAATAGGTTGTTACACCTGAGCCAGTTAATGTGGTTGTTTGACCGGCACACACCGTTACGTCTGGACCTGCGTAAACAGATAGACTTGGATTGACAGTTACAGTAACTTGATCGGTCCCAACACATCCTGCGGCTGTCGTTCCAGACACAGTATATGTTGTAGTTGATGGCGGTGAGAAAGGAACTCCATTTGTAATTGCAGGTGACCATGTATAGGTCGCACCACCTGTCGCTGCTAATGTCACATTTTGTCCGGTACAAATCGCCACATCCGCTCCCGCATTAATCACAGCGGCACCGGTCACGGTAATCGAGGCAGTTGCAGAAGTACTAGATGGACACAATGGATTTCCAGTTGTGGAGTTAACGGTGTACGTATAGGTCCCCGGAGTGGTTGGTGGAGTCACGGTTACGTTCGCACCAGAAGTGGTCGAAAGTCCAGCAGCCGGTGTCCATGAATAGGTTCCATTACCACCAGTTGCAGTGAGGTTTACGGAGCCCCCTGAACATACGGATGAAGTTACAGGAGTCAGGTCGACAGGGATGTTTACCCCTGCATTTGCACCGATAATGTAGTTACAAACATCTCCCGCATTTCCATCCACCATGATGTAATAGGTATTCCCAACGGTTAAGCCCGAGGCAGAAACGGTGAACGGTCCACCTGCCGAAGTACCTGGATTCCAACACGTGTAACTCGTGACTGGACCTGAGCAATTGGCTGCTGAGAAGATGAACATCTGAATTCCGTAACCTAGAGTTGAACTAGTAAGCCATACGTTAAACGATACGGTAGTTGAAGAAGCTACGAAGGAGATGAATGAGTTGTTTTCAATGGAACCACAAAATGCTGTACCCAGTTGAGGCCAGTAATTGGCTGTATAGGACGCTGCTGTGCTACCGCAATATCCATTCAACTCACAAATGGCAGTTGCACTTGCGCAGTCATTTCCTGCAGGAGGATTACCTGCGCACGATGGCGGCGGCGGCGGCGCAACGACACAAATAGAAAACGTTCCCGAACCTCCAGCATAATCCCAAAAACGGATATATAGGGTTGTTCCTGGCGTTTGACCTGTCAAGGAAATGTAAGGCATCAATCCATTTGGACTTGAGTCGTCATTACATTGAACCAATGTCAACGCTGAACATGTTCCAGAATAAACCGCCATACCCCCATCGGTCATTGTTCCTGTATTGGAATCAAAAATCAAGGAACCTCCAGCTGGCACCACTACACTGAACCAAACGTCTTGACCAACATATGCGGCACATCCAGGAGCAGGCACTCCTGCTGTATTTGTAGATGCAACGTTAGTTCCAGCTACATAGTTACATGTGGTTCCAGCAGTCAGCGGTGTCGCATTGCACGGATTGTCATTTGCCGGTTGGGCAAAAGCAACATGCATGGACAACAAGGCCGCGGAAAGCAACAAAACAGATTTTGTGAAGCGCGCCGCTGTACCTTTCATCTTTGTATTTAATGCTTTCATTTAGTAGAAGTAGAAAGTAAGTATTGTTCTTCATAACCAACAAGATACACTTCGTATTTTGCCATAATTTCTTTGCATGTTTTCAAGAAGCCATCGGTATCTGATACTTCTCTAGGGAAAACAACAGTCAATACAGAATGATTGCCATCGAAAACGATTTCAGTAATGGAAATCACTGCGTTCAGATCTTCACCCAAGGCGTTAAATGATTTTTTTAGCTTTCCAAAATCCTCCACAGTAAACGTTAAAGCCAAAAACACATCTTTGTACGCTGGATTTCCTGCATGAATATTCATGACCATGCGCTGCTCCAAGCCCTGAGCATCCAAAGTTGTATAATTCCAAGTGTTATTTTGATTCTGAGCAGACGCACTTAAAGCGCACAAAATCAATGCAAAAGAAATCGTAAGTAGTCGTTTTCCCATTATTAATAGTATAAGGTTGCACACACATTGACGCAACTAGCGACAAGTTAGTTGCGCAAATATAAAACATTGAATGCGTGCAATCATTAAAAAAAGGGACAAAAGTTGTATTTATTTCATGTTTTGGCTCTTGCGTCAAACAGATAAATGTGGTATTTTTGTCGCAGATTTACACTTTATTTATATTCAATCTAAATAAACAAGATCAAACGCCATGATAACAGTTTCGGACAACGCAAAAAAACAAGCTCTTCGTTTGATGGAAGACGATGGCAAAGACGGCTACTTCATACGTGTAGGTGTTGAAGGCGGGGGATGCTCCGGTCTGATGTACCAGCTGACCTTTGACAATCAACTCAACGAGAACGACAAATCATTTGAAAACAATGGTGTTCAAGTCGTTGTTGATAAGAAGAGTTTTCTGTATTTGGTGGGTACAACGCTTGATTTTTCGGGCGGATTGAACGGCAAAGGTTTCGTTTTCAACAATCCGAATGCAGGCCGCACGTGTGGGTGTGGTGAATCATTCTCACTTTAAGTTTTTCGAAAAAACGAATTTTCATTCTGATGGGATATACCGAAAATGAATTGGCCAAGGACCTTGAAAACCAAGAGTATAAATTTGGTTTCGTTACAAATATTGAGTCCGACAAAGCCCCGAAAGGACTGAATGAAGGCATTATTCGGTTTATTTCTGCTAAAAAGGAAGAGCCCGAATGGTTGCTCGACTTTCGGCTTAAGGCCTTTGCGCTTTGGAAAGAAATGACAGAGCCAGAATGGGCACATGTGCATTACGAAAAACCTGACTTTCAAGATATCACCTATTATTCTGCACCGAAGCAGACCAAGAAATATGAGTCATGGGACGATGTCGATCCTGAAATGAAGGAAACCATGGCTAAACTTGGGATTTCCATGGAAGAGCAACAACGTCTCACTGGTGTTGCGGTAGATTTCGTTATGGATTCCGTTTCTGTGGCTACTTCCTTTAAATCAAAACTTGCCGAACTGGGCATTGTCTTTTGCTCCTTTTCCGAAGCCGTAAAAGAACACCCAGAATTGGTGCGCAAGTACATGGGGACGGTTGTTCCGATGACGGATAACTTCTACGCAGCACTCAATTCAGCAGTATTTACTGACGGATCTTTTTGTTACATCCCTTCAGGCGTTCGCTGTCCGATGGAATTGTCCACCTACTTCCGCATCAATGAAGGAGGAACGGGACAGTTTGAAAGAACCCTTGTGGTCGCCGATCAAGGTGCCTATGTTTCCTATCTTGAAGGTTGCACTGCGCCACAACGCGACGAAAATCAATTGCATGCAGCGGTGGTCGAATTGATTGCTCTCGACGATGCCGAAATCAAATATTCGACAGTACAAAACTGGTACCCCGGTGACAAGGAAGGGAAAGGTGGAATATACAATTTCGTGACGAAGCGCGGATTGTGCGAGCGCAACGCGAAAATTTCGTGGACACAGGTAGAAACAGGTTCGGCAGTAACTTGGAAATACCCATCATGTGTGTTGAAAGGTGACAACTCCATCGGTGAATTTTATTCGGTCGCAGTGACCAACAATTACCAGCAAGCCGACACTGGAACGAAGATGATTCACCTCGGAAAGAATACCAAAAGCACGATCATCTCGAAAGGGATTTCTGCCGGAAAGTCACAGAATTCCTACCGTGGTTTGGTTCAAATCCATAAGAATGCGGACAACGCACGAAACTTCTCACAATGCGATTCCTTGCTGATGACCGACGAATGTGGGGCGCATACCTTCCCTTACATTGAGTGCAAGAACAGCTCAGCCAAAATTGAACACGAAGCGACAACCTCGAAAATTGGCGAAGATCAAATCTTCTATTGCTTGCAGCGCGGGATCAGCGAAGAAAAAGCCATCAGCTTAATTGTTAACGGGTATTGCAAAGAGGTACTCAATCAGTTGCCCATGGAATTTGCCGTTGAAGCACAAAAATTATTGGCCATCAGCTTAGAAGGTTCAGTTGGATAAAAAGACATTTCGATTAAAAAAATATACATGATTACAATTAAAAATTTACACGCATCGATCGACGGAAAAGAAATCTTAAAAGGATTAAATCTTGAGGTACCCGCAGGACAAGTGCACGCCATCATGGGACCAAATGGAGCAGGTAAAAGTACCCTTGCCTCTGTGCTTGCTGGTCGCGAAGATTATGAAGTCACGGATGGAACCGTTGATTTTGACGGTGTTGATTTATTAGAACTGTCCACGGAAGACCGTGCCCGCGAAGGGATGTTCCTTGCCTTTCAATATCCCGTTGAAATTCCAGGTGTTTCTAACGTGAATTTCTTGCGCACCGCACTGAATGAAATTAGAGAATATAAGGGACAAGAGGCCATTTCTGCTAAAGATTTCATGGCTATGGTGCGTGAAAAATCAGCCATCGTGGAACTGGATGCCAAATTGGCTTCTCGTGCAGTGAACGAAGGATTCTCCGGTGGTGAAAAGAAGCGCAATGAAATCTTCCAAATGGCGATGCTCGAACCGAAGTTGGCAATCTTGGATGAAACTGATTCTGGGCTTGATATCGACGCTTTGCGCATTGTTGCCAATGGAGTGAACAAATTGCGTTCGGAGAAAAATGCAACGATTGTCATTACCCACTACCAACGTCTGCTTGACTACATCGTACCGGATGTGGTGCATGTATTATACAATGGCCGCATCGTGAAGTCTGGACCCAAGGAGCTCGCGTTGGAATTGGAAGAAAAAGGGTACGATTGGATCAAAGCGGAACAAGAAGCGAAATAATGGCTGACCTCATGAGTGAAACACAAATCGATCGCAGCTTTTCGGCCTTTACCAAGCATTTGCGTCAAACCGAAATTTCATTGCCTGCAGACCTCATCGCGCAATCGTTGGATGAGCTCAACGGCAAGTCATTTCCAACAACACGCATTGAGGCCTGGAAATATACCCGTTTGACTAAACTTTCGAAGTTGAGTCCAACGTTCGCGGTGCAGCATGAAGGAGTGAACAGTGCATCTTTCGCCATTCATTCCACGGGGAACCGCGTGGTCCTAGAAAATGGTGCTCTGCACCTCAATACGACACAATTCGAAGCGGTGAATGGACTTTCCATCAAGCGATTTAGTGAATGCAGTACCGAAGAATTGCAACACATCGGCAGCTTGCTTACGCTAGAAAACGAACCTTTCAACGCACTGAATACGGCCTTTTTACAAGAAGGGATTTTCATTCAGATTGATGATAACGCACAAATTGATGCGCCTATTGAATTGATTCACCTCTTGTCAAAAGTGGAATGTGCTGCGACAATTCGCGTCTTCATCCATGTTGGCAAATTTGCAAAAGCGGCATTGACGATGGGCACATGGTCAGCAGGTGCTGACAAATCGATTTTAAATGCTGTAAGTGAAATACATGTCAGTGAAGGCGCTCATTTCACCTTGCGAAAATTGCAATCCGAAGAGGAAGGAAATTTCCAGATTTGCACGGAGGAGATCGAACAAAAAAAGGATTCTGTTTTCACAATGCATACCGTAACCTTAAACGGAACCTTGGTGCGCAACAATGTTCGCGTTCGTGTGAATGGCACCAACTGCGAGACAAATCTTTATGGCGCCTACCTGTTAAAAGGAAATCAACATGCAGACAATCATACCGTTATTGACCACATGATGCCGCATTGCCTTTCAAATGAATTGTACAAAGGGGTGATTGATGAGCAGGCAACAGCAGTATTCAATGGAAAAGTATTTGTCCGTAAAGACGCGCAAAAAATCAATGCTTTCCAATCAAATGGCAATGTGCTGATGACTGATACGGCCTCCGTGAATTCAAAACCCGAGTTGGAAATTTATGCCGATGATGTGAAATGTTCACACGGCTCAACGACAGGACAATTGGATGAAGAAGCCGTATTCTATTTGCAGTCGCGTGGAATCTCTGAACGCTCAGCCCGCAACCTACTTGTTGAAGCATTCATCGGCGAAGTATTGGATAAAAACAACAATCAAGATTTTACCAATAAGACGAATGCCATCCTGAATGCGCGTTTTGGTTGGGAACGGTAATTAATCCTCGTCTTCGTCCATGAATGAAGCAATTCCATCGTCATCTTGATCATTTAAATCCTTGATGAATAGTGCAATTTCACTCATGATGTGCTGCTTCTGCGGATCTTTTGGCTCCTTTGATTCGATATAATCCCTTAAGAACAATTGAGATTCCAGTACATGACGCTCCTCAAAAGGTCCTTCCATGTTTTCAATGATCGTCAGGCAATCCAAGGCCTCCATAAAGTTGCCTTCAACGGCAATATCGACGAAATCTGGCAGGTAGTAGCTATAGTCCAAAGGGCTATTCCAAATGGTCGTCAACAAGGTCTGACGAATAGACAGAAAACGCGCTTCACCGAGTAAACGTATCATTTCATCAATGGCTGAACTGTCCTTCATTGAGGAAAGAAATTCGATGATTTCCTTGTGTGAATCTTCCAGATGTTTGTCCATCAACACCTCAGCCAATGGCTCAAGAATCTGAACATTTCCCGATGCTTCAAGGGTTTTTAACGCGGTGCTAATCTTTTTGGCATTCCCCGATTTCAAATCGGCGATTAGCGTTGCCATCTTTTTGGATTGTTGGTTGGGTGTTTTTTCGCTCACGGTATTTGTGTCTGGCGCAAAGGTAAATATTTAATACCGAACGTGCGCTTCACACCGAACTTGAATATCTTTGTAACATGTTATTGAACCGTTGGTCATTCCTATTTTTTCTACTTTGTGCGCTTTATGGCTGTAGTCCAGGAGTGGCGCGGCCAACTAAGAAGCAGCGGATTGTGCTCGCCACGGATTGCTTGACCAAAGAAGACGAGCGACTTTTCAAGAGTTTCAGGAAATACCACCACATCGACGTGCAGATTGTCGAACTTTCCGCCGACTCCATTCATTCTTTATTGAAAAAAGATGGTGTTGATACGGAGATTGATGCGGTGCTCTTGCGCTACAGCGGAGGATCGGAGGACATTCAAGCCAAGCATCTTCTCCAGCGAAAAGTAAGTAGCACTGTGCCTGTAGCGCAATCGTTGGATTATTTCACGATAGGACAAGATCCTTATGTTATTTTGAAATCTGTTCGCGACTCATTGAACAAACACATCGATTTATCTGACTTTATTCGAAGTGCCTATTGGACGACTGATCTCAACCTTTCCCATGACTTCAACCCCCTTCTTTCCGCTGTGAGGGCGCGCATGAAGGACAAAAAGGGCTATCGCTTTTATGACTGGGAGCGTGACTTTTTAAAGCACCATGCAACATCATTTCCACTCATGGACAGCACTGGAAAAATCCCATACCACTTCACACTTTACTCACACACATCTACTCAAAAAGAGCGGCTTGAAAAAAAGTACAACTGTGTTGAGCCAATTTACATTAACCAGCAAAACGGCGGAAGTTATTATCAACCTGTTCGCTTTGGGATTATTCGTCATGCACGAAACTTCACCAATGCCAAAGTACTTTTAAACTATCTGTACAACATACCCTTCAACCGTCGTTTGAACAACCGCTTGGGCACTTATCCTATCGTTACGCGCAACAAGAGTCCATATCCGTATCAAAACGCAGGACCTAAGATGTTTCCGTGGATGGACCGAGCGATGCGGAGATTCCCGATTTAATTCAGAACGAGAAGCAGAAGGAGAGCGTAGAAAAAATAAAAAGCAGATCTATAAGCCGGGTTCTGTTTCTGCCGAGGCAGATGCCTATCATTTATCTAGCCCTACACTCACGTGCAGGATCAATCGACCTACCCTCCGGGATCAGGCGAGCAGCCCTCAAGCCCCGGTATACATGGTCTTTCAGTCCGTAAGGTTTACCTTGCCTCCCCCATTGCTGCGGAAGCGGTGAGCTCTTACCTCACCTTTTCACCTTTTCCCCGTAAACGAGGTAGTTTTCCTTTCTGTGGCACTTTCTGTTCCCACAAGGTCGCCCCTGTAAGACCTTCCCGTTAGGAAGTACGGCGCTCTGTACTGCCCGGACTTTCCTCTCTCCGCCTTGCGACGAACAGCGATAGACCGATCTGCTTTTTGACAAAGATACGTTGAAACAGGGCGAATCCCTATTTTTTCACGAAAGTAGTGTGTGCGATGCCTTTGGTTGATGTCGTAACAAGCACATACGTACCCGACTGCAAGGCAGCGATATTCATCAAGGCAGTTTGACTTTGAAGCTGATATTCTTCCATCACCAAGCGACCATTTTGATCAAAAATACGCAAAGTTTCAATGTTTGCCGAAGCTTGAACTGTCAATTCATCAGATGCAGGATTTGGAAAGACATTCATTTCAACTGTTGCCTCAGAAACACCCGCATCTAAATAGCGGTTCACATCGCGGTATTCCACGGACCGAATGACTTCATTGCCGAAGAATGAGTTCGTTACTACCTTTAAAACAGGTGCCTTTTGTCCATTCGTCCACCATTCATATTCCACAAAAGTTTGTGGGATTGGCAACCAGATTGGGAATCCAACATTCAAATAAATGGAATCCAATTCAGTGACGTCATGTTTTACGCGCAGGGCACTAAAGGTTCCAAAAGGAGTAATGATTGTTCCGTGGCCATCT
>CANGIC010000010.1 GCA_947453795.1 Flavobacteriales bacterium | reverse complement strand
GGTAACACAGAGACAGGATTTGGAATTAACGAAGATGGTGGAATCAATGGATATGGAACAACTCGAATGTATTTTAAAGCTGGAGGTAATGTTGGGGTTGGTACCAATAATCCTGTTGCCAAATTAGATATCGCAGGAAGTATTAAAGTAGGTGGAGGTACCGTGTTTAATAGTATGCAAGGTGGACAAGCAACTATTGGAGTAGGAGCAGGAGGTGTTAAAACGTTTACAATTACTTTTCCATCAGCATTCGCAGCTCCACCTGTAGTTGTTGCCACAGCCTTTGGTGATTTAGCGTATAACGATACTTTCGATGTAACTGTTAAGCAGGTATCTACAACACAATTTGTGGTGAACATCTATAGAACGGATTCAGCTGGAGCTGCTTGGGGGCAAAACTTAAAATTGAACTGGTACGCATTCCAATAATTGTGCGTATTCAAAAATCTAAGTTTTATCCTTCTTTACGAAAAGTATGAAAAAGCAGTTATTAAAAGAAAAGATCAACTTTTGCGGCATGAAGCGTATGAAGCAATGGATGATACTAGCGATTGGATGCATAGCAGCTCATGCAAATGCGCAAATGGTTGTCAATGGTGCCAATGCAAAAATTGTTTGTGTTGGGTCTTCACACATTGTATTGAACGATATGTCCTATGCCAATGAGGCATCATCTACACATATTTCTGGAACAGATCTGACATTGAAATTTGTTGGGGTTGGATCTACTTCCACATCAATTACAAGCTCATCCAGTTTCACAACGAATGCTTCGAATGTAGTCATCGATCGGACAAATGGAGTGCAACTTGGAGCCCCTTTGGCCATTGCAAATACGTTGACCTTAACCAATGGAAAATTAGATTTGATGGCGTTCAATCTTGATGCGTCAAATGCACTAATCAATGGAGGTTCGTCATTAAGTTATGTCAAAACATCTGGCATCGGGAATTTAAAGAGAAATGTCCTTTCAACGGGTACGACCTTTTATCCTATTGGAAACAATGCATACAATCCGGCTGAGTTGATCAACACAATTGGTTCAGATAACTTTTCGGTGCGTGTAATTGATGCAGTGTATGTGAATGGGTCATCTGGTACTCAGCAATTGTCTTCAGTGGTAGGTCGTACTTGGCTCATTGATGAAGCAGTGGTTGGTGGAAATTCTGTGAAGTTGCGCTTGTATTGGAATGGTCCCGGGGAAGAGTTAAGTGGGTTTTTATCTACGGATGCGTTTGTCGCTCATTATGTAAGTAGCGCGTCGATATGGGACAATATTGGTGGCACAGTTCAGGCAGGATATATAGAATCTTCTCAACCAATGAATAGCTTTTCGCCATTTACGATTTCATCGTCACCGACTTTTGCTCCACTTCCTGTCGAATTGTTGTCGCTAGATGCGCAATGCGCGCACGAAGAAGTGATCGTTTCATGGAAAACAGCAACAGAACACAATACCTTAAATTTTGCCGTAGAGCGTTCTGAAGACGGAATAACTTGGAACGAAATGCAAACAGTTTCTGCTGCTGTGAATAGCAATACCATTCGCGAGTATGCTGTTCAAGACGCTGGCGCAGCGCGTGGTGTACATTATTACAGATTGATTCAAACGGATCAGGACGGTATGCAGAAAATCTATGGACCAATAATGTCCAATTGTGGGTCAGATAAAATCTCTTTTCTAACTTTTCCAAACCCAAGTGACAATGAATTTACATTGGTTATCAATGGATTAGAGATTGTAGGGGAAACAACATTGAATGTACGCGACGCCAATGGAAAATTGGTTCGGTCTTTAGCATTGGAAATTCAACCGGGAGTAAATTCATTCCTGGTACCTGATTTACAAATCGCACCAGGTATGTATTACCTACAACTAGAAAATGACAATTATCGATCTCCAAGCTTAAAACAAAGCATCCGCTAATCGTCTCTTTTTATTTTCAGAATAACCTCGGATTCTTTCTGAGGTTATTTTTTTTGCTCCTATTTTTTTAAGCCAATCCGTTCTTGTCTTGATACACCAAACGACAGCCATAATTTGTCGAAATCCATCCGTTTTTTCCCAATCGTGCTCATTTTCACTAGAATTACTTGATTTTTATTCTGAAAAAAGAGAAATTTTTATCCTAAAACATTTGTATCCTTCTCCATTTATATCGTATCTTCGTTTTGATTATCGTAGAGTGGTTTCATGAATAATCAGGTTAGGTAATAACGGAAAGGGGCTTAGGTCCCTTTTCGTCTTTTAGTATACTTCGAAGCTTTTGACTTCGAGAGCCTCAGTCAACAAACTTCGAGAGTTTCAGTCAACAAACTTCGAGATCCTCAGTCAACAAACTTCGAAAACCGCAGTCCACAAACTTCGAGAACCGCAGTCAACATACTTCGAGAAAACAACACAACAAAGCAAGATCTAAAGTCCTAAAATCTTAACATCTTAACATCTTGAAGTCCACTGTCCCTTGTCCTTCCTCCCTCGTCCTTTTCTTGGAAAATTTTCTTCTTTTGGGAAAAAACCGTCAAAAGTTATTTTTTAAGTGATTGACAATTAGACAATTGATTTATCGGCACGAAATTTCGTGTGAAAGTTTGTGATTTTTTAGGTTTTCGTACCTAATACAACCTACCTACAAATCGAAAGATTGAAAAATGGTCCCCGTAAAGGGGACCATTTTTTATTTCAATGTGTACTATCCTTCAGTTTCCAAAATAGGTTTTCGAAACACAATTTTTGTATCAAAAATGTCCATCACCACATTCTGGCTGCGGTCGATGGTACCACTCAAAATGGCCTTGGACAGTTCATTCAATACCTCTCGTTGGATTACACGCTTCACAGGTCGTGCTCCAAAAAATGGATCGTAACCTTCTTCAGTTATGTGTTCAAAGGCATCTTCCGTAACGACCAATCGGATGTCTTTTTCGAGCAATTGTAGCTTTAATTTGTCCAATTGGATATGTACAATTTTTCGAACATCTACCTTGGTCAAAGGCATGAATAAAATCGTTTCATCGATTCGATTCAAAAACTCAGGACGGATCGTTTGCTTCAACAATTCCATCACATCAAATTTTGCTTTCTTTTGTGCTCGCTCAAATTCTCCGGGTTTAATGCCTTCAAAAGCTTCGTGAATAAGATGTGACCCAAGATTCGAGGTCATAATAATTATCGTATTCTTGAAGTTGACAACACGGCCTTTATTATCGGTCAGACGCCCATCATCCAATACCTGCAGCATGACATTGAAAACATCCGGATGGGCTTTCTCAATTTCATCCAAGAGTACAATGGAGTAGGGACGGCGGCGAACGGCTTCTGTCAGCTGCCCACCTTCATCGTATCCCACATACCCCGGAGGAGCGCCCACCAAACGAGAAACGGAATGCTTTTCTTGGTATTCGGACATATCAATCCGTGTCATTGCATTTTCGTCATTGAACAAAAACTCAGCGAGTGCTTTTGCCAATTCGGTTTTCCCAACGCCTGTGGTACCCAAAAAGATAAAGGATCCAATTGGTCTGCGCGCGTCTTGTAATCCTGCTCTTGACCGTCTTACAGCATCTGAAATGGCTACAATCGCTTCTTCTTGACCGACGACGCGTTTTCCAAGCTCATCCTCAAGTCGAAGAAGTTTAGACACTTCACTTTCAATCATTTTACTCACAGGAATCCCGGTCCACTTGGAAACCACTTCGGCAATTTCCTCGGTGTCCACTTCTTCTTTAATCATTTTGGAATTGACTTGCATCTCTGCCAGTTGTGCCTTTAATTTCTCCAATGTTTCCTCGGCTTCCTTGATGCGTCCGTAGCGAATTTCGGCTACTCTGCCAAAGTCACCCGACTTCTCCGCTTGTTCGGCTTCAAATTTAAAGGCCTCGATGGCTTCCTTGTTCTTTTGAATGCTGTCGACCACATCGCGTTCCGATTGCCATTTGGCCTTGAAGGCATCGCGTTGTTCGGATATATTGGCCAATTCCTTCTCTAGGACTCCAATTTTCTTGGTGTCATTCTCCCGTCTTAAGGCCGCACGCTCAATCTCCAATTGCATAATCTTGCGCTCGAGTTCATCCAGCTCTTCCGGCTTTGAATTGATTTCCATGCGGACTTTTGATGCTGCTTCGTCAATTAAATCGATGGCTTTGTCGGGCAGTTGCCGTTCAGTTATGTAGCGTTGAGAAAGTTCTACAGCCGAAATGATCGCTGCATCTTTGATCAATACTTTGTGGTGATTTTCATATTTTTCTTTGATTCCTCTCAAAATGGAAATGGCATCCTCCGTGCTCGGCTCATCGACCAATACGGTTTGAAAGCGTCGCACCAAGGCCTTGTCTTTTTCGAAATACTTCTGGTATTCATTGAGTGTGGTAGCGCCTACAGCCCGCAATTCGCCTCGTGCCAATGCTGGCTTTAAAATATTAGCAGCGTCCATCGCGCCTTCACCACCACCACCTGCACCAACAAGTGTGTGGATTTCATCGATGAAAAGTATGATTTCGCCTTCTGCGCTGATCACTTCTTTGACAACGGATTTTAAGCGTTCCTCAAATTCTCCTTTGTATTTTGCGCCAGCAATCAAGGCACCCATATCCAAGGAATAAACAACCTTACTTTTTAGGTTGTCGGGAACGTCACCGTCCACAATGCGATGGGCCAAACCTTCAGCAATCGCCGTTTTTCCTACGCCCGGTTCACCAATGAGAATAGGATTGTTTTTGGTACGTCGTGTCAAGATTTGTAAAACACGACGAATCTCATCATCACGGCCTATTACGGGGTCCAATTTTCCCGCCTGTGCCATCTCGTTTAAATTACGTGCGTATTTTTCTAAGGACTGGTAGGTGCCTTCTTGACCCTGTGAGTTTACCTTTTCACCTTTGCGGAGATCCATAATCGCTTGTTTTAAATTTGTTTTGTTGATGCCATTGTCCTTCAACAATTGACCAATGGTGTCTGTAGAGTCGAGCAGGGAGTACACCAACAATTCAATGGAGACAAATTCATCTCCAAATTTTTTCATTTCATTTAGGGCATAATTTAAGATGCGCCCGAGCTGTTGGGAAAAATACACATTTCCTCCGCTCACCTTAGGGTAAGTGTCAATGATACGGTCCAATGCCGCACGCAAAGCGGTTTGATGCACATTCAACTTCCCAAAAAGATAGGGGGTGACCTCTTTGTCTGTTTCAAATATACCCAGCAACAAATGCCCGGTTTCGATGGATTGATGGCCATGTCCTTCAGCAATTTGTTGGGCATTTTGAACCGCTTCCTGTGATTTTGTGGTGAATTTATTGAAATCCATACTGTGCTTATTTTATGTCTTGGCCGCGCCGCAAATTGAACACCAATGCATCAATACAGTCCCTTTTCGGTAATGTTGTCAGTTTGATTTTTTCTAATCGGACGAATTGGCTTGAAAGGGAAAAAAATGGAGTTATCCACATGAAAAAATGACTTATTCACAAAATTTTGTAACCAAGTGCACGGGTGCTGCGTAATAGAGCCACCATGAACAGATTAATAACATCAATAGGAGTAGTTGGAATGTGTCTCAGCTTGCAGGTAAAAGCAAGTCAGGATGCTCCAGTGGTGTTGCTGTCTAAAAAAGAATATGTCGTCCAATGGAAAGCGACCGCTATTCAGCAAATGGCTTTGTACAAGATTCCTGCAAGCATCACGCTAGCGCAAGGCATTCTCGAAAGTGGAAGTGGCAATTCTCAACTGGCACGACTAGGAAACAATCATTTCGGAATCAAATGTCACGGTTGGGAGGGGAAGACAATGTTCATGGACGACGACGAGAAGGGCGAATGCTTTCGTGTTTACGATGCCGCTGAAGATTCCTATAAAGACCACAGCGAATTCTTAACTGTGAATAAACGCTACAATGCCTTGTTTGAGCTCAAGTCAGACGATTACAAAGGATGGGCAAAAGGTCTGAAAGCAGCGGGATATGCGACGAGTAGTTCCTATGCAGAAGCGCTAATCAGTATTATAGAGGAATTAAAACTGGATGAATTTGACAAAAATGCGCTTCGTGAAAATGGATTAGTTGTTGACAATACAGCAGAATCTGAGGTTTCACATTTGACCATTTATTCAGCCAATAAGGTAAAATACATCATTGCCAAAGAAGGGGATACCTTCTACCGAATTTCTAGAGAGTTCGATATGGCGCTATGGCAATTGTACCGATACAATGATTTCGGACCAAAAAAGGACGTGTTGGAAGAGGGTGATGTCGTTTACCTTCAACCGAAAAAACGCAGAACTACAAGTAAATCTATTAAAACGGAAAGTGAACTCACTCCACGAGAGCTTTCCCAAAAATACGCGGTAAAGTTGGAGCCGCTAATGCGACGCAATGAGTTTTCCTCCCCAGATCAACTACTTCCGATCGGGGAAAAGGTTATCCTCCGTTAAGGATTCGTCCGACCTGAGCTAACAGGTAATGTGAGGTTTTTTAGTTTGTTGTTGTTTGTTGAAAGGTCCCGGAAACGGGACCTTTCGTGTTTTTTAGAACCCCGGGTTTTAACCTGGGGTTTTGTGTGCAGAGTGAGGAAGAGCGTGAGAGCGATGTTGAGATTATTTGTTAAGCACCGGGTATTAGCATGGGTTTTTTATCCTTGGGTTTTAACCTGGGGTTTTGTGTGCAGAGTGAGGAAGAGCGTGAGAGCGATGTTGAGATTATTCATCCTGCCAAGGGTTTTAGCATTGGGTTTTTAGGGTTTCAATCTGGGGTTTTAGGAATTAAACCTGGGGTGTGAATGAAATCAATTGAGGAAATGAATCAACCATTTTAATGGTTTACCCTAGGGGAAAGAGTACATGAATTCGCCAAGTGTTTGGACTTGATCCATTATTCCGATTAAAAAAAGAAATTGGCCGTCAAAGTTGCAATCCCTAACCGATTTTTTATGGATGCACTGGAGTTGTAAAAAGCCGAATAATTGCGTTCACAAAACCGTTGCTTGTAGGAAATGTCAGCAGAAAATTTCTTGGTGCGAATACCAATTCCACCAGAATAATAATAATCGGCTGACATCGGGTAAGCAGCAGAATGTTTAAATGCTTGTCCAATCATGGCAAATCCGCCACGAATGAAAAATCCAGAAAACGGAATGAATTCAGCCCCTATATGAAGATTCGACGCGGTTTTAAATAAGGTGTCCGCAACGCTGTTTTCATAAATGTAATTGTAGGGTTCATATCCTGCATCATTCGTTGTGCGAAAATGTGCTTGCCGGTAATCCATGAGTTCAACATCCACATCCAAACAACCACGCGTTCCAAAAACATAGGCCGCAGAAGCTATAATTTTTCCAGGATTGCGCATGCGGTAATGATAATTGCCCTCTGGGATAAGCGATGGATCAGTTGAAGAGGTCGAATCGGCATATGTGGCAGTCATACTGGCCGACCATGTTTCCTCCATCTTATAAAAAGTAGGGGTATGAATGGCTAATCCAAGTCGAAATGCTTCGCTGACAAGATAAATCACCCCAATTTTTAGATTAGAACCGTGACCTTTACTGGTGAGGTTGTAGTTGTAGTCAAATGACCGTAAAGGGGTTCCACTTGTGTTGGTCAATGTTTCTTGGTGGGCATATTCTTCCAAGTAACGGATTTTCCGATAGCCCCAGTTTGCGCCGAAGTAGAGTTTGTTTAAATAATTGACGGAATACGATAAAAAGAACTCATTGATTCCACCAATGTTGCTTACACTTCTATTGTGAATCATATCGCCTGAATTCAATAACGAGGTGTAAGATGTCGAACCAGGGTTGTATTGAATGGCTCCCGTTTCATACGCCAAATTGGAACTGAAAGGGAAGTAGGTGCTGAGTTCCTCGGGGTAATACAGATAGGCCTGTGAGGCAAATTCATCCAACAAGGATTCGTATTGTTGACCGGTATAGCGAAAGGTATTTCTGAAATTCTCTACTCGGTTGTAGCCTCCGCCCAGCTGCGAATACAAAATGC
This sequence comes from Flavobacteriales bacterium, assembly GCA_947453795.1. Classification (GTDB taxonomy): domain Bacteria; phylum Bacteroidota; class Bacteroidia; order Flavobacteriales_D; family Crocinitomicaceae; genus M0103. Next base: position 22,859 of record CANGIC010000010.1, on the reverse strand, counting down.
CATTACCTTTTTCGGAATCATCACTGACTAAGACAAATGTTGCATTGGCAATGCCACCTAAACCATTGTTCGCTTGCGTTTCGACACCTTTAAATAAAGCTTTGTTGGCAGAATTACCGCCGTAAAATGAAAAACCCGCCGTTGAATTGGAATAACGGCCATAGCCCGCAGGATTCACTTGTGAGGAACTCAGATCAGCCCCAAGTGCGCCAAAGGCACCACCCATGGCTTCATAGCGCGCAGTTCCTTGAAATCCAGTGTGTGAATAGCGGTATAAATCCGTTTCATTTTGTGCAATGCTCAGCGATGAACTGAAAAGTAAGAGAGCACTAAAAAGCTGCTTCATCAGTTTCTTCTTACGCCTGTTCCTCCGCCCCCTGTGCCACGCGACGGTATCGGTGTATTGCCGCCGCCACTTCGCTGAATTTGCGGCTGCTGTGGTTGATTTTGTTGAGGGATAACGCGCTGTGGGTTGATGGGTTGTCCAGTGCCATGAGTGGCAGGATTCACACCTCCCGTGTTTCGAACTGGAGTGGCACCTCCCGAAGTTGTTTGTTGTTGAACCCCTCTCGAAACGCTCGGTGTGTAGGATGGACGTTCAACGGTTGGCTGCACAACAGGGCGGTTCACTTGAGGTGAAGTACGATTCAGTGCTGGCGCTCCTGCATTTCCGGCAAAGCCACCTGTGGACGATTTCAATACATTCGGGTTGTTGCGTTGGCTGTTCGGAACATAGCCAGACAATGAGCCGCGCGGACCAGAGTAATGAACTCCACCACTTTGCGGGGTTGATGGTTGATTGCTCAAAGAACCGTATCCATAGCCATAAGGATTGCCGTAACCATAACCGTAGGGATTGCCAAATCCGTATAGGTTGCCATAAAGTCCATTTCCAAATCCAAACGGTGACCCAAAGCCATTGTAGGGATTGTAATACGGGGACATCATGCCATAATAAGGCGTGTAAAAAGGATTGCCAAAACCTGCATTCATTCCCATACCCATTCCCATTCCCATTCCCATTCCAAATGGTCGGTAAGGGTTGTATATGTTCCAAGCATAAAAGCCGCATCCGCAAGGATTGAACATCGAAGTATACCCCCAACAATTGGAGGAGTACAAATAATTTTGGCTATTCTGATAATATGCGGCTTTGGCAGTGCCTGTTTGGTTTTGACGCTTAAACGCTTGATAGGATGTTTGGTCATTTAAAGATTCCCCCACAGGCAATTTGTTTGATTGCACGATGTACACATCATCATCAACCAACATTTTCTCTGAATAACATGACGCTAATCCTACAAGTAGCGAAAAAATTAGCGTAATATGCAAAACTGTTCTCATGGCGACCGAATTTACTTGCCTAAAATTAGGTGATTTTAACTACATTTGCAATAATTCATTCAAACACTTTTTTCCACTTATGGCACAGAAATTTGCGACCCGCGAGGAAGATTATTCAAAATGGTATAACGAATTGGTTTACAGGGCAGATTTGGCAGAACATTCGGATGTCCGCGGATGCATGGTCATCAAACCGTATGGATATGCAATCTGGGAAAAAATGAAGGAAATCTTGGATGCAAAATTCAAGGAAACAGGGCACTCGAATGCATATTTCCCACTTTTTATCCCTAAATCATACCTGAGCAAGGAGGCAAGTCATGTCGAAGGATTTGCGAAAGAATGTGCCGTGGTCACCCATTATCGCCTGAAAAATGCAGAGGATGGAAGTGGAATCATTGTCGATCCGGACGCGAAATTGGAGGAGGAACTCATCGTTCGTCCAACGTCTGAAACAATCATTTGGAATTCATACAAAAATTGGATTCAATCTTACCGTGACTTACCAATCCTCATCAACCAATGGGCAAATGTAGTACGTTGGGAAATGCGTACACGCTTGTTCTTGCGAACGGCTGAATTCCTCTGGCAGGAAGGGCATACGGCCCATGCGACAAGTGCAGAAGCTGTTACTGAAGCAGAACTTATGCTTGATGTATATGCAGATTTCGCGGAACAATATATGGCAATGCCTGTGTTGAAAGGAAGAAAAACAGCATCTGAGCGCTTTGCGGGAGCGGAAGATACCTATTGTATTGAAGCCATGATGCAAGATGGAAAGGCACTGCAAGCGGGAACATCGCATTTCTTGGGTCAAAATTTCGCAAAAGCTTTTGAAGTAAAATACACGGACAAAGAGGGCAAACAGGAATATGTATGGGCGACTTCTTGGGGAGTTTCTACGCGTTTGATGGGAGCGCTGATTATGACGCATTCGGACGATGAAGGACTTGTGTTGCCGCCCGCTTTGGCACCGATTCAGGTCGTTGCTGTTCCGATTCACCGCACGGAAGAGGAATTGGCTGCCATTACAGAGAAATTTGAAACGCTTGGAAAGAAACTCAAATCAATGGGCATTTCTTTCAAATACGATAAAGACGACAACAAACGTCCAGGATGGAAATTCGCTGAATATGAAGCGAAAGGTGTACCTGTGCGCTTGGCCATGGGACCACGTGATCTCGAAAATGGAATGGTGGAAGTGGCTCGTCGCGATGAAAAAACAAAACAAGTCGTAAGTTTCGATTCAGTTGAAGGAGTGATTGAGCAATTGTTAAAGGATATTCAAGAAAATCTATTGAATAAAGCCAAAGTATTGCGATCCACAAATACCCGCAAAATTGACTCATACGAGGAGTTTAAACAAGAAATAGACAAAGGAGGATTCTTCCTGGCGCATTGGGATGGAACTGCTGAAACGGAAGCGAAGGTAAAGGAGGAAACACAAGCGACAATTCGTTGCCTTGTGCTCGATGAGCCTGACGAAGATGGAGTGTGCATGGTGACTGGGAAACCGTCACAGCGCCGAGTTGTATTTGCTAAAGCATACTAACATGAAGAAAAAAATCGAGCAAAACAGAAAGACAATCCTTGACTTGTTGTTGCATAAATCGACCCTGAAACAAAATGTAGCAGATGATTTAGAAGTCGTTTTCAAGGAGCTAAAGTTGGTCATCAAAAAGGAGATCGATGAACTGAAGCCACATGTTACAGATCCTCGTATTCGCTTGAGCTATAAGGAAATCGGAAACTATGAAATGCACGTGTTTGTCGGGAGTGATGTCCTTGTCTTCCACTTGCACAACAATATCTTTAAATTGCCTGATGACAACCCGCTTTGGGGATTGAAATACCTTCAGAGCAATGCGGACAATGGCTATTTCGGGGTGATTTACATCTATAATTTCTTGGCCGAATCCTTTATCCAAAACCGTATTCAAGATTCTGGATACCTGATCGGACGTCTATTTATCAACCACGAACGACACCTGCTTCTGGAAGGAAAAGGGCATCTTGGATATATTTTCAGAGATGTAGAGAATACGGTCCTCAGTGAGGAGGTTATGAAACTGATTATTCAGTTGTCTTTCGCTTTCGCACTGGAATTTGATTTGTTCATTCCTCCGTATGAAATCGTAGCGGAAATGTCGGTGGGCGAAATTATGCTCATCAGCAATAACCTACAATTGCAAACAGGCAAGCGCCTTGGCTTTAAAATGAAGGCCGAAGATGTCTGATTTTTGAAAAAAAGCAATTTCCACTTTGTCGTTTTGGAAATTCAGTATATATTTGCACTCCCAAAATCAGGGGTATTTTTGACATACGGCCCATTCGTCTAGTGGTTAGGACGCCAGGTTTTCATCCTGGAAACAGGAGTTCGATTCTCCTATGGGCTGCCAAATAAGTATATTTGGCCCATTCGTCTAGTGGTTAGGACGCCAGGTTTTCATCCTGGAAACAGGAGTTCGATTCTCCTATGGGCTGCAGTTTTTGTATAAAGAGTTAATAAGAGAGAAATGGCGAACCATAAGTCAGCACAAAAGAGAATCCGTTCGAATGAGTCGAAAAGATTACGTAACAAGTACCAACACAAAACAACACGTAACGCTGTTCGTAGAATGCGTACGTTGACCGACAAGAAAGAAGCTGAACAGCTTTTGCCAAGTGTTGTTACGATGTTGGATAAGCTTGCGAAACGCAACGTGATTCACAAAAATAAAGCAGCGAACCTTAAATCAGGTCTTCAGCTGATGATCAACAAATTGTAATAAATCTTCGGATTGAAATACTCAGGGGCTATTCGCCCCTTTTTTTGTATATTCACTACTGAAATGAATTGCGTCTGGCGTATAATCCCCCTTTTTTTTGGCATTCTCTTGAATGTTCAAACGCTAAGTGCACAGTCGCAAAAATTCTTTCTCCCCGATACCATTCGCCCTGGATACCAAACGCATGGATCGTCAGATTCGATTGATCGCTGCATTGGAAATGTCCTAAATACCCTGCCTGGCGGGACTGGTCTCACCGATGGCATCTATCAACTTCCGTTCTACGCGAATCATGCCAATGGAATAATTTCAACACCTTCTGTCGCTTGGAAGGAAATGCGCATGGCTGGCGTACCCCATATCGGACTGATTTACAGCTTCGGAAATCGCGGAACTCAATATGCCGGGATCGAATACCAACAGGCGTTTGGAAAAAAATACCTCTTGAATCTGGATTACACGAAATTAAAGTCGAATGCCTACTTGCGAAACAACACCTTCAGTCGTGATGACTTACAAGTGCAATTTCGTCGACTGGCGAAGGTGTATTCGTTTCACTTAAAAGGTGCATGGCTGAGGGATTCTTCACTCCAGTCTGGTGGCGTGCGCATTGATTCGCTGGTTGGACTTTTTTCACCCCAGCTCTTGCCCGTTATTAAAGAAAATGCGGCATTTCGACAATCGGTATTGCATGTTGCTTTCGACAACTACCTGAACATATCAGGCGATTCAATCGTACGTTTTGGACTTTATTCGTCTCATGGTCTTCAAGTGCGAAACCGCAGATACTATGAATCCGATACACTTTCTGGAATTTACGACACCGTGTATATCGATTCCCAATCGACGCGTGATCAATTTCAATGGTCGGCACTTTCGAATGCAGCAGGAATTTTCTTTAGAAATAAAACGCAGCAAGTAATCGTCAGCGCTGAACATGTTTTTTGGAGCATTCAAAACCTTGGGATTCGAAAGGATACTTCGGAATTTAACCTGAAAGGACAATACCAGCTCAAGGTGCGAAATGTGCTGTTGAATTCGTCTACAGGATTTAATCTGCTTGGTGCCGCCAATGAATTCCGTGAAACAGCATCGCTCGCTATTCCCTTTAAATCGTTAGAATTTAAGGCAAATGTACAGTATGAAAAAGCCCTACCTGATTATTTTATCCGTCAGGCCTATGGCAACAATTACAATTGGACAAATCCCTGGTCGAAACAAGAAAAGGTAGCTGCCCGAGCTAGGATCACATGGTCGCCAAATACGCTTTGGAATGTCTATGTTTCGGCGAATGTCCTCCGCCTAAAAAATAATTTCTTCTTTCAAGAGGCACAATGGGTACAGGTCAGTGAAACCGTACTAATGACGCAACTTAAAATCGGGGGATCGGCAAAATGGAAGGGCTTGTCGATTCAGCCAGAATATACCTTAAGTACGAATTCAGGTACCTTACAAGTGCTGCCAAAACACATGGCAAATGCCCGCCTGATGCTGAAAGGTGGACTGTTCATAGCGAAACGATTAAAGGCATACATCGGTGTGGATGCACAGTGGGTCTCTGCTGCGGATCGCTTGACCTTTCTGCCGTATGTCAACAGCTTAGATCTGTTTTCCTCGAACGGCAACATGGCGGGTTTTACAGATCTTCATGCGTTTATGGGCTTCCAAATTGATGTGTTTCGCTTCTTTGTGCGCATGGAGCACATCGGGTATTTTTGGAACGATGCGCAGTTACAAGCGATCAAAGGATATCCCTTCGCGGCACCAAACCTTCGCTTCGGAGTGACTTGGGACTTTTTCAATTGATTTTTAAAGCCAGATCATTGTTTTTCTCGAAAGGTTACTTGGATCGAGGTGGAATTCATATCTGGCTTAGCCGGCAATACGAAATAAACACTGCACTATGGATTCTTTCGTGAGGTGGAATTGCTGTCGAACAATTGGAATATGTAACTTCGCAATAACTTAAAATGAGCATACAATGGGATTACTAGAAAATAAAGTCGTGTTAATTACTGGGGCATCACGCGGAATCGGAAAAGCAATTGCTGAAGAATGTGTGAAACAAGGCGCAACAGTGGCATTCACCTATTTGTCATCTGACGAGAAAGCGCGTGCACTTGAAGCAGAATTGACTGCTGGCGGTGGAATTGCCAAAGGATTTCGCAGCGATGCATCCAACTTCGATCAAGCACAAGCTTTGGTAGACCAAGTATTGGCAGACTTTGGAACAATCGATGTCTTGGTGAACAATGCGGGTATTACCAGAGATACCCTGCTGATGCGCATGTCAGAAGAGCAGTGGGATGAAGTCATCAACACAAACTTGAAGTCGGCATTTAACTTGACAAAAGCTGTTCAAAAACCAATGCTCAAAGCGCGCAGTGGCTCAATCATTAATATGTCGTCCGTTGTTGGTGTGAAAGGAAATGCTGGACAATCCAATTATGCCGCTTCAAAAGCGGGATTGATCGGATTTACAAAATCAATAGCGGCAGAATTAGGGTCGCGGAACATACGTTGCAACGCAATCGCACCAGGATTCATTGAAACAGAAATGACTGAAGTGTTGGATCAAAAGGTGGTTCAAGAGTGGAGAAACGCCATTCCATTGAAACGCGGTGGTTCACCAAAGGATGTTGCGGATGCAACGGTTTTCTTGGCTTCAGATATGTCCGCTTATATTACCGGCCAAACACTGCATGTCTGCGGCGGAATGTTGATGTGACTTCGAGAACCTCAGTCACCGAACTTCGAGTACCTCAGTCACCGAAATTCGAGTACTTCAGTCACCAATGTAAAGAGCATGTCTATTGTCCATTGTCTTTTTTCCTTTGTCCTTTGTGGCTTCGAGAGCCTCACGAGTCGAAGTTTGAACAAAAGTCCTAAAATCTTAATATCTTAACATCTTGAAGTCTTTTGTCAATTGTCCTTTGTCTCTTGTCCTTTGTCTCTTGTCCTTTGTCTCTTGTCCTTTGTCAATTCTCCTTCTACATTTTTAATTCTTCATTTTTAATTTTCAATCCCGTGAATACCCGTCCTAGAAGAAACCGCAAGTCAGCTGCCATTCGTTCCATGGTGGAAGAAACAAAAATTGGCGCCGAACACCTGATTTATCCCATATTTTTAAAGGATGGAAAAGGGGTGAAGGAAGAGATTTCCTCGTTGCCCAACAACTACCGTTGGTCTATCGATCAATTGTTGCCTGAAATTGAGGCCTGCATGAACCTTGGGGTTTTTACCTATGATATTTTTCCGGCGGTAGAAGAGCATTTGAAAGATCAAGTCGCTTCGTACAGCTATGCGGATGACAATTTCTACCTAAATGCCTTTCGGAAACTGAAGGAAACATTTCCGGAAATTGTCTTGATGAGTGACGTGGCTTTGGATCCGTATTCCTCAGATGGTCACGATGGGCTTGTTAAAAATGGCCAAATACTAAACGACGAAACGCTGCCAATTCTCAACCGAATGGCAGTTGCTCAGGCACAGGCCGGTGTAGATATTATCGGGCCGTCAGATATGATGGACGGCAGGGTGGGAAGTATTCGTGAAGCTTTGGATATCAATGGATTTATAAATGTTTCAATCATGTCGTACTCAGCGAAATATGCCAGCGCATTTTATGGACCCTTTAGAGATGCCTTAAATTCAGCGCCTAAATCTGGAGATAAGAAAACCTATCAAATGAACCCTGCAAACAAGCGTGAAGCATTGCTTGAGGCTGAATTGGACTTCTTGGAGGGGGCTGACATGCTAATGGTGAAGCCAGCGCTATGTTACCTAGATGTGATTCACCTGCTAAAGGAAAATTTCAACATTCCCATCACGGCATACAATGTCAGTGGAGAATGCGCCATGGTGTATGCAGCGGCAGAAAAAGGGTGGCTCAATTATGACCTTGCCATCAGTGAAATGCTGCTCAGTATGCGACGCGCGGGTGCAGATGCCATCTTGACGTATTTCGCCAAGGACTTTGCAACGCTCCTCAAAAACAAATAAGTTTATGGTTTGAGTTTTTGCAACTCGTCACGAACAAATTGCGCCAATTCCTTTAGGTAATCTGAGGTAAAATCAAATTTGATACCTGCCGTTTTGTAGATCTCCGGAATGGAACGGGTATACCCCAATGCCAAGGCAGCTTTATACTGTTCAATCGCTTTTCCGAAATCACTTAAACTATTTTTCCAGACACCTAGTGCACCAAGTTGTGCAATGCCATACTCGATGTAGTAAAAAGGAACTTCAAACAAGTGCATTTGTCGCTGCCAAGAGGTGGCCAATTGATCTTCAAAGCCAGTCCAATCGGTAAGTCCAGTGCCATATTCCGTGCACAACTTCAACCATTGGCGGTCTCGATCGGAAATCTGATGTCCTGGGTTTTCGTACACCCAATGTTGAAATTCATCAACTTGAGCTATCCAAGGAAGGATTTTTAGTACGGTTTCCAATTGTTCTTTTTTCGCACGATTCAACTGTTCATCAGATGTATAAAAGGCGGACCACAAGTGCATGGTTAACAATTCCATGGACATGGAGGCCAATTCGGCTACCTCAGACGGAAGGTTTTTAAATCCTGTCAAGGCCAAATCTCTGCTCAAAAAGGAATGTACGGCGTGACCACCTTCGTGTACCATCGTCACCAAATCGCGCTGTGCACCAACGGCATTCATGAAAATAAAGGGAACGCCAATTTCATAAAGTGGATAGTTGTATCCACCTGGAGCTTTTCCTGCTTTAGAATCCAAATCAAGGTGCCCCATTTCATCCATTTTTTCCAAACATTCGCCAAAATAGGCGTCAATTTGGTGAAACATTTTTATGGTTCCTGTGAGCATCTCATCACCAGTTTCAAAGGGCTTTAATGGTGATTTTCCTTCAGGATCAACTTCCGTATCCCAAGGTTTGAATGCCGTTTTTCCCAGCTTCGAAAGTCGCTCGGCTTGAATTTCACGAACAATAGGGACAATCAGTGCTTTTACCGATTGATGAAAATCAAAACAATCTTCTTTGGTGTAATCAAAACGGTTCAGTGCCTTGAATTTATAGTCGCGGAAATTTTTAAATCCTGCGTTAACACTCAGTTGATGCCGTTTTTCCACCAATTCACTAAATAAATCGTGTAGCTTTTGGGTATCCTCACGCCGACGATGGGCCATTTTTTCAAAAACAGATTTTCGCAGCGACTCATCGGTTTCTTTTAACAAGGCAGCCGCTTTTTGCATGGTGATTTGTGTGCCTTCATAATCAATCGATTGTGCAGCTGAAATCGATCCAAATAATTGTGACTTTTCATTCAACTCGGCGTCTAATGCAATGTTTTCTTCCCGGAAGATTTCCAATGCAGTTTCTACAGATTTGAAATAAATCGCATATGCAGGATCTGATTTTAAAGCCGCAGTGAAAGGACATTCTACCAATTTTCGGTTCAGCAAATCGTCGAATGGCGCAAGCTCAGGTTGAATCTTGGTAACGAAAAAAGTATAGGCATCACTGAGTGCCTCATCGCGCGTGTCAATGGTCATGCGGATGTAACGCCACGCTGCATCTTCTTCCAATACGGCATCCAGCTCGCTGCGGTCCTGAAGCCATTTTTCTAAATCCGCCGCGGATTGAATGTCTCGCTCACTCAAATCAATGAAATACGCTTTGATCGTTTCCCAAGTATCAATGACCAATCCTTCGGATAGAAAGGTGCGTGCTTGTTTTTTCAGTTCCATAACGATAAGGTATAAAAAAAGTCCACCGTGGCGGACTTTAGAAAAGTTGATTTTAATTATTTCCCTCTGCTCGAGCCGGTTTTCACTGCGGTAACTTTTTTCGCACTGGCTGGCTTAGCTGATTTGGTTTTCTCTGGTGTAGCTCCCTTTGCTGGGGTCTTTTTTGCTACGGCTTTCTTCGCTTCTGGTTTTGGTTTTTCTTCACTTTCAACCTCGGATGAATCTGTTGATTCCTCGGGAGTTAACGCTCCGAACTTCAATAAAAGGTTGTACCACTGAAATATTTTCTTAATGTCAGATGGATAAACGCGTTCTTGATCGTAGTTTGGCAAAATACCGTGAAGATATGCTTCCAAAGTACTCAAGTCGTCCTTGTGTGATGGGCCTTCTTTTCCTTCTTGTTTCTCATAAATTGCGGCAAGAATAGTTTGCAACGATGCATCTTCATCGTAGGTGTAGATGCTGATATCCTCGAGCGCAGAAATCTTATCTGTCGCATACGCTGGGATGCGTTTTTGATCAATTAATGATTCTACAATGACATTGTTTTTGCCTTGAGCAACGACTTTAAAAAGTCCCGGTCTACCGGAAATAGCGATTATACCTGTTAATTTCATTCAGTTGTGTTTGCACTTGTGTCCCGCAAAAATATAAATTCTTTCGGCAAGGACTACATTCGGATGATTTTTGATTGGAACTTTCGTTCATTTGACGTGAAAAAGAGCATATAAACGCCCTTTTCAAGGTGTTCGATGGAATAATGACCGGACGATACTTCCTTCAAATCAACGGCTTTCCCTTGCTGATCAAGTAAAAGGATGTGATCAATGGAGCTGAATCCCATGAGTGTAAATTGCCCATCGCTCGGATTTGGAAAAATGGAAACGTGCTCTTGCTCGGTCGAAGTAACTCCTGCGCCAATTGAAAAGGGAGCAGTTTCGGTAATGCATCCATCTGGACTCACGCAATAACAGGTATATACCCCATAAGGAGGGAAGATTTCCAAGGTTTGCGACGTCGCACCAGGTATGTCTTGCCCGTTCAATGTCCACTGATAGGTGCTAAAGGACAAAGTAGCGAGTACATTTCCAGATTGAAAAATAGGCAACATCGGTAGGGTATCTAATTGTACGATATTGAGTGTCGCGGTTGTTGATTTGCACCCGTTAGCATTGTACACTGTCGCGAAAATTGGTCCTGCGCTGCTCACGGCATAAGGGTTTACATGTGTACCGTCTGACCAGGTTATTTCTGAAATTCCACTCGGTGAGTTCACTTGGATGTCTGTGGTGCCATTCGGACAAAAGCTAGGTGTTCCAGAAAGGGTAGGTGTGAAATTCGCTTGCAGCAACAGGTTTAATGCGTGAGGTTTGCCATAGCCATAGGCATTGTTAGGGACACTTCCAGTGTAAAAATCGGTAAACGAGGTGGTGATCAATGCTTCTTTAAAATCGGCCCATGTCGAATGGCCACATTTTTCAAGATAAAGTGCCGCAATGCCCGCAACAGTGGGAGAGGCCATGGATGTTCCGCCATTTCGAACATGCCATCCGCCAGAATCAATAGCAGCATTGTTTGCGGAATTCAATAAGAACGATAGCGGACCCGAACCTAAAGTGACATCACCGCTGGCTGAAACATCCGGTTTGATGATGTCATGTCGACTTGGACCCTTGCTCGAGTTTGGACTTAATTTCCCCGGGTGAGTCATGTCGGAAGCGGGATAATATTGATTGCCATTGTTGTCAATATGGCCTAAGCGACAACGCACATTACCAACGGAAATGACCTTTTCAGAGCAATTCCATGACGAAACGATGGTTTGCAAACTATCAGGTGCGTGGTAATGTACAATAGGCGGAAAGACACTTGCTGATGGCAATGCATTGACGATATTGTTCAATCCTAGCCATGCACCGCTCCACAAATCATAAGATCCTGAACCCTTGGTGATGAAGCGGTAATAATACGCGGTCGTATCCACATGGGTAAATAAGGCCTGTAAATGAAATGATCCATCGATTTTCTCGGTGTAGGTTTCAATCGTTGCGATGCGATTTCCGTTCGCATTGTAAATGGTGTCATACAAGGAGACGTCAAGATTGGCTAATGCCGTTCGGAAGTTGCTCTGTCCGCGCGATGAATAACTTCCACTAGGGAGATTCGCACCATACGCAAATTGATAGCTTGCTTCCGTGGTATCTGACCACAAATCAAAAAAGATCGTGTTCGGACCAAAAGCGGCTTGAGTACTGGCATTGTTGGAAAACCAGACGAAAGATGTGTCCGCATCAACGGTGGCTCGAACATGGTATTTGCCTTTGTTTCCCGCATTTCCTGCCGCACAAACGATAATTCTTCCTGAGTGTTCATCAAGCAGCTGTTCCATCATTTCGGATGCTGGATCGTTTCCGTCATGACTGCCCAGGTAAGAACCCAAACTTAAATTCACGACAGCAGGAAGGCCAAGACTATCTGCCACTTTGAAAATGTAATCACAAGCGTCGGCAATGGTCAAAGTCCAATTGGGTAAATTGAAATCCGTTTCAACGACAATAATCTTACTGTTGGGAGCCATGCCTTTGTTTGATCCGTTGGCCGAACCGTTTGACGCTCCAATTCCCGCTACGGAGGTGCCGTGCGCCGTTCCAATTTCATTGCTGGTGCATAATCCGTTGTTGATGTCCTGCTCGGTCCACACTATCCCGTAGTTGTAGGGTTGCGGAACGGTGCTGCCTGTGCTTACGGTATGGTCCCAGTACCTTAAAACGCGCGTATTGCCGTTCTCATCAATAAAATCAGGGTGATTGAAATCGAGTCCTTGATCGACAAACCCAATGATCACATTTTCACCCGTAAATGCCCCGCCTAAACCAGGTCCACCGGCATGCACAGGATTCACATAGTGCATCAAACGTGCGGTATCGGATAGCGCAACAGGTGGCGCAAATTCATAGTAATAAGAGTTCAATGTTCCTTCCTTGATGTGCGCATCAATCCATTGCGGAGAGACCGTGACATAAAGCCAATTCTTCGTTGTGCATTTTACGGGAACGCCATCGTTTCTTAATGTTTGCAGACTCAAAGCATTGTTGGGCAGGCAAAAAGCGACAGCTGCCTCGGGCGAATGAGCCAAAAGGGTTTTAAATCCAAGTGTTTCTTTCTGACTATAGGTGAATTGTGACAAGCATACTGCAAGCAGGACTGTAACAAAAAAGCGAAAGTGTGTATAGTGCATTGTAGTCATTTGTCTGTAAAATTAATGCGATGAGAAAATATAGCGTCCGATTTTGTTTTCTTTCGTACCTTTCGGGCTATAAATTTTCAAAAAACAATAATACATCATTATGATTAGATTTTTCAAACAATTTACTGCAGCAGCGTTTGCAGTGCTCTTTTCGGGTCTTGTTTGGGCTCAAGAAGCTGAAATTATTAACTGGTACAATGGAAAAGGACCAGGAATGGAAACGGAAGCAGCGTATAAGTTGTTGAAGAGCCGAAAGTCAACTACGGTCGTAGTGGCGGTGATCGATTCAGGGATCGATATTGAACACGAAGATTTAAAAGGGAAAATTTGGGTCAATACAGATGAAATTCCTGCGAATGGTATTGACGATGATAAAAATGGCTACATCGATGATGTACACGGATGGAACTTTTTGGGTAATGCTAATGGAGAAAACCTCGATGCGGCGTGCTTGGAAAAGACAAGAATCTTAAAAAAATTGTCAGCAAAGTTTGACGGAGTAGATCCTGCAACATTGAACGCAACAGAGAAAAAGGAGTACGAACTTTATGAGAAAGTGAAATCCGAAATTGAAACTGCGCGCGAGGAATACAGCGGATATTTAGGTCAAATGGACATGTTGGCCATGATGATTGATCAGGTTCCTGTGATGGTAGGTAATGCCCTTGGGAATCCAAATTACACCATGAAAGACCTTCAGAAATGGAAGCCGAAAGATGAGCAAATGGCCCAGTTGCGTGAATTTGCTATTGCCATTGCTTCGGGTGATTTCACGAAGGAAGTGATCGAAGAACAAAAAAAGCAAATCAACGACATGTTGGAGTACAACTTGAACGTGGACTACGATGACCGCGCAATTATTGGGGATGATCCATCAGATTTTTCTGACCGCAACTATGGGAATTCAAACGTGGAAGGACCAGATGCCTTGCACGGAACACATGTTGGTGGAATTATCGGTGCGGTGCGTGGAAACGGACTTGGAGGTGACGGAGTTGCAAACGATATAAAATTGATGGTGCTTCGCGCTGTGCCGAATGGTGATGAGCACGATAAAGACATCGCTTTGGCTATTCGCTATGCGGTGGACAATGGTGCGCAAGTGATTAACATGTCCTTTGGAAAAGGATATTCGATGTATGCAGAAGAAGTGTATGCGGCATTCAAATACGCAGACTCAAAAGGAGTGCTTTTGGTGCACGCAGCAGGAAATGACAATGCAGATGTAGATGCTGAACCAAACTTCCCAACGTCGATGTACAGCTTCCAAAAAGAGCCGTTCGCACACTTCTTGACGATTGGTGCATCAACGCGCGTGGCTAAAGGAAAATTGGCCGCTTCATTTTCAAACTATGGGCAAACAAAAGTAGATGTGTTCGCTCCAGGATTTGAAATTTACAATTCAGTGCCGCAAAGCAAGTATCAAAAATTGCAAGGCACATCGATGGCAGCGCCAATGGTGGCAGGAGTTGCCGCTATGTTGCAAAGTTATTTCCCAACCTTGACGATGAAAGAAATTAAAGACATCATCTTAACTTCTTCGACGAGCTACAAAGGAACGAAACAAGCGTTACCTGGAACTGATGAACAAGTTGATTTTGGAAAATTGTCTACTACTGGTGGTGTAGTCAATGTGAAGAACGCAGTGAAAATGTGCATGGCATTGGAGAAATCCAAAGGCATGGTGAAAAAAGGATAAGATAAAATCATTAATTTGGAGGGGCTGTTTTCGGATAGCCCCTTTTTTTATGCCGCTATGAAAAAATTACTTTCCAGTCTTGCTAGTATTTTATTGATTCAATCGATTGCATTTAGTCAACAGGTGAATTCAGAACTCTACTTGAACACCATGGTCGACCAATGGCATTTGGATGCCGCCCAAGCCAAGTTTGAGGATTACTTTGCCATTACTTCAGATGATTTTGTTTTCTTGGGAACTGCCCCTGGCGAACGGTGGAAAAAGGAAGAGTTTGCCGCATTTTGCAAACCTTATTTTGACAAAGGGAAGGCCTGGAATTTTAAAGCAAGCAATCGCATTTGGAACTTTTCCAAGAACCGGAAAATGGCATGGTTCGATGAAGATTTAGACACCTGGATGCGCGGTTGTCGAGGTTCTGGTATCATGGTTCTTGAAAAAGGTGAATGGAAAATGGTGTACTACAACTTGACAGTGCTGATTGAAAATGAGAAGATTCAGGAGTTTATAGAGTTGAGGGATCGGTGAAGAATGAATAATGAACGATGAAGCATTTCAGGTTTCAAGAGCGTTTATAATGTTAATTTGGGCTTAACAGCTGGATTTATCTAATTAATTACATTCGCAGGGATCAAAAGAAAAAAAACACATGAAAAATTACTTAATTATTTTGGCAATCGGCTTGGTAACGAGTTGTACCAATGCGCAAAAAAGTTCGGGAACGAATGTACCTGAGTCCGTTACAAACGCTTTTGTGAAGAAATATCCGATGGTCAAAAAGGTGTATTGGGAGAAAGAGGATGCGCATTATGAAGGAGAATTCATGGATGGCCAAATTGAAAAATCAGTAGTTTTTGACGCGAATGGAACTTTTCTGGAGGAAGAAACTGAAATCAATGTTTCGGAATTGCCCACTTTAATTCTTGACTATTGCAAGAAGAATTATTCGGATCATAAAATGACGGAAGCCGCTAAAATCGTAAACGCCAAAGGTGAGGTTTGCTTTGAAGCGGAAATGAGAAAAGGAGGGAAGGAATTTGATGTCATCTTTGATGCACAAGGGAATGTCATTTCAGCAGGAGACGAGTAAGTCAAATCCATCAAGGCACACAATACAAGGTATCGTACCAAGGTGAAATTCCCGCCCATATCCCGAGTGCGCCACTGATGTTGCACGGGATATTCACTGGTGTCGCAAATGGATTTCCATTGGAGCCCTTTTGTGCTTCTCTTCGCTCGTAATAGTCGTAAACAGCATCGTCGACTCTTGACATCTTAATAACTACGTAATCATTAATTTTAAAGTCCCGCTTATATCCCGAAGGATAGGTGGTGTCTTTTACGGTATAACGTGTTTCAAAATCTAAGGTCAAACCGTCAAAAAATTGATCACTGAAATAGGGGGAGGAGGAACTTCTAAAAATGTTGTCCTTTGGGCCGTTGCCTGTATCGGTAATCACTTTCATTTCCCATTTATAGGCATTACTTTGACCTGCAGGATCCGTTAATTTCGCTTTGCAATAACCGTATATTGAATCCGGTGACTCGGGTATCCATGTTAATGTGTCTAACGCAACAGGTGGCGCTAGTGTAGTTGAACCAGATAACGTTTTTCCTTGATCAACAATTGTCAAGGTGTAGGTCTTTCCAACCACGCCAAGCATGTCTGGATTCGTTGTCGAATAAACATACAAAGGAACGGCTTGAACGTCCGATAGTTCCGCCCGAAGCATCTCGGCTACTGTTTTCTGCGATTCAATGGGTAAACTGGACACCGCAACATAGTCTAAGGTCACCGTTGTCGTGCCATCGCTCACCGAAACAGTGGCATCGGTAATAAATGAGGCAACATACGCACTCAGTAAAGCAGGGGAATATAAATCTTGCGACCGTGACAACAGTACTATCGGAAATCCTCCCGTTTCGATGCGCCCATCTACCACCACTTGCGCTTCATATCCAGGAATGTCAATGTGTACCTCCTTGGTGCAAGAATAGAGCGCTAACACCAAACTGAATAAAGCGATAAGGGTAGTTTTAACCATCTTAGGGTTTCTTAGTCAACGATACAACGGAGTCCACGGTAATTTTCGTTCCCATCATATCGATCACCGTGGTGATTTTTCCACCTACTGAAACAAACATTCCGGCGGTGTAATTGAAACTTGAGGTAAGGTTTCCGTTCATCTCAGGCGCCATTCCTTTGGTCATGCCCATCATGGCTTGATCTTCAGGTGTCATTTCCATTTGATCTTCCATTCCCGACATGCCCATGTCGAAGGAACCTTCTTCCGTTTGACCATTGGCTGAACCACTGAACATATCGGCTGATTTATCGGTAGCAATCGTTTGGTTGATTTTTGCCAATCCAGCGGCCATGGAAACTACTTTGATATCTACACCATACATACCTGCTTTGCACGAATAGGTGTTTCCGGCTGCTACTTTTCCATCAGGCAAAGCCAACAAGGAAAGCAAATCATAGGGGAAAACTTCAAGTTCGTCACTTTCCTCGTTGGCCTGTGGCGTGACTTTCTTTGTTGTTTTCATGGTAGCCACGGTGTACCCCGCTTTCAATTTTCCCGTTTTTGGATCAAACTCAGCATAGACGTCGATTTTCTCACCGTTCATTTCTGCCCCAGCATTCATCCCGCCTTCGTCTGCCGAACCATATACCAACATGTTGGAAGTTGGAGTTGTCAATAAATACACTTTCTTCAAAAAGGTGAAATTCCCTTTTTTGTCAACAGTAATTGCGCTTTGAACGGTATTTTTCGGCACGTTGGCAATAGTAGCAACGGTCATGCCTTTTGAGTCCTTTACAGTGTAATTGAACAGGTAAATATTTCCTGTTGCGGTTCCAGCAGCATCCACCGATTGAATGGCCAATGAAAAATCAATGGTAGTAATGTACTTCTCCTTGATGTTCATTCCCATCACAGAGGTCGTGATATCGTCCGCAATATTGGCATTGAAGGAATAGATTCCTCCAGCTTTCCATGCATAATTTAATTCTTGCCCGTAAATGCTCGAAGCAAGCAAAATGAAAGTAAAAAGAAGTGTTTTCATCTGTTTTAATTTGTTCCGAAAATTAAGCAAATTTCAAATGATATGGAAGGTTGTAAGACGAATACGCAAAATTCGTAGGTGCAAAGTGTCTAGTGACTTGACATTTCATCCAATGACTCGGTGAATGGATCAACAAGGAATGGCGTCAAGTTTATCAAAGTAAATTCATTAGTTACCAATTCAAAACTTTTTCGTGTTCAGCACACAAGGATTTTGTAAAAAAAACGAGAATGACTTTAGTCAAATGGACATGTCAATGGAATGACATTTATCAGGATAAAAAACAATGAATAGTTTCGTTTAAAGTTCAGTTTAATTTGTGACTTGGAAATGAAAAATGAGTACTTTCGATTTGTCAAAAATCCATAACGATTGACAAAAAATTCTTTATTCACTTAATTTTTAAAAATGAAAAAAATTATTCTTTTAGCAGTAGCAGCCATTTTTATGGTCTCGTCATGTACAATCGAAAAACGTTTGTACAATTCTGGTTACCATGTGGAATGGAACCATTCCAAGAAACATGTTGATTCAGATCAAGTTGCTCAAGAAGAGAATTCTTCTGAAGTGCGCGAAGTACAAACTGTTGCCGTGAACAGAACTGCGAACGCTGATCAAGTAGTTGAAGAATCAGTGGTAAATAATGATGCAGGTGTTACAATAGTTGCTGAAACAGAAAATATAGAATCTCACGAAGTTGTCGCAACAACACATGCAGTATCCAAAGAGTCTGCTGCTTCAGCTGTTAAAGACCAACAAGTGAAAGCAGTGAAAGCAAAAGAATCTAAAAAAGCAGAGAAATCGAAAGCGCCAGCAGGAGGAAAAAGTCAGCTTGTCGCTCTCTTGTTGTGTATTATCGTGGGGGTGTTTGGAATTCACCGCTTCTACCTTGGTTACATTGGAATTGGTGTGTTGATGTTGCTTACTGGAGGTTGCTGTGGCATATTGGCACTTATTGATTTGATTCGCATCATTACGGGTGACCTTCAGCCGATGAATGGTGGATATTCCGATACATTCTAATTGCGGTTGAGGAAAAATCGTTTAAAAATTTACGTCAGCGGGCTAGTGATTGCACCTTTGGTGTTGTTCCTATTGCCCGCTGACTTTTTTGATTCCGGTGAGTCAATGTGTATCTCGGTGCAATTGTTCGACATGCACTGCTACGGATGCGGCATGTCTCGTGCCATTCAACACCTCATCCATTTTGATTTTCAGGAGGCGTATGACTACAACAAACTTTCTTTTATTGTTGTTTTCGTCCTTTTAATCGTTTGGATCCAGGAAATTCGTCGCGTTCTTCGTCGACTAAAACAAGTAGAGAACTGAAATATCGTGGTGTAAGTCGGGTGAATGCCGCTTTTCGAGATCATTTTCAACTCATGTTCTTTCAAAATCAGTACTTTTGCAGCTGAATTTCTTAGCGATTTATGATTCAATTCGTCATCTCGGCAGTACTGCTTTTATCAAGTTTCTCGAAGTCTGAGTGCATTAAAGTGCTGCAAAGTAAGGATGCAAAGGCAATTCAAAAGTGCATTGTAACCCTTAATGAAGCTACAGCTTCCTCGGACAGAACTGCCTATTTGGGGGCGCTCACCATGAAATCAGCAGCACTAAAAGAAACACCAAAGGAAAAAATGGAGGTGTTCAAAAAAGGAAAAGACCTCCTCGAAAAAGCCATTACCGCCAATAAAAAAAATACGGAGTATCGGTTTCTTCGATTGATGGTTCAAGAAAATGCACCCAAAATAGTTAAGTATGCGGCGAACATAAACGAAGACGCAGCATGGATTAAAGAACATTATACGACGTGCAGCTCAGAAATAATTCAAGCCATCAAGAACTATGCGGCACAATCAGTTGTTCTAGACTTATAAGCGATGACTGAATTTAAACAATCTTCTCATATCCTTAAGGTTTCGGGCATAACGAAACGCTATCCGAAGGCAGACGCTTTCAGCTTAGCGGATGTATCTTTTGATGTCTTTCGTGGTGAGAAATTGGGCATCTTTGGACCAAATGGCGCCGGAAAAACGACCTTGATTTCTATCTTGAGTGGAATTCTTCCAGAAACATCAGGTGAAGTCAATTATTTTATTGACAACCAATCGACTAACTTCAAGAAAATTCTACCGAAAATCGGTTTTGTTCCGCAGGATTTTGCCCTTTATCAGGAATTAACAGCTGCCCAAAATTTGCGCTATTTCGGAACAATGCACGGATTGAAGAAAACGGAACTTGAGGATAAAATTTCTTCTCTTCTCACCATTCTCGGTCTCGATCATGTGGGTAATAGGAAGTTGGCCTCCTTCTCTGGTGGGATGAAACGACGCATTAATCTGGCTATTGGCTTAATCAATGACCCTGAAATTCTGTTCTTGGACGAACCAACAGTAGGGGTGGATGTGCAAAGTAAGGTGGCCATTATGACCCTATTGAACGAGCTGAATGCCAAGGGTACAACGATGATTTATACCTCTCACCACCTGCGTGAAGCAGAGGATTTTTGCGACCGAACGCTGCTTCTCGACAATGGAAGAATCATCGCTGAAGGAACGCTCAACGATCTGTTGAAACAACACAGCGCGGAAAGTTTGGAGGACTTACTCATTCACTTAACCGGAAAAGCACTGCGCGACTAATGGAACGATTTAAAGCATCTTTATTGAAAGAAATTTTGCTCTTGTTGCACGACAAGGTAGGGCTCTTGTTAATGTATTTGATGCCGCTCCTGCTGGTGTTCATTATCACGATTGTGCAAGACAGTGCCTTCCGTTTGGTCAATGAAAACCGTTTAGATATTCTCATTGTAAACAACGACAAAGGACCTTTGGGTGATTCCTTGGTGCAGTCCATGAAAAATGCAGGAAGCTTTAAAATTGATGTGAAGGAAGGTGTTGATGAAAGTCAATTGGCGAATCTTACCTTGGAAGGCAGTAAACTGGCAACACTGTTTGTTCCGGCCAATTTTACGCAGTCGCTTTCCTCAAATTCTCAGCGAATTTCTGATGCTATGCTCAGCGAATTCGGAATGGAAACAGTAGAGCGGGAGAATTCAGGCAACGAAAAAGAAGTGCAAGGTGGAGTTAAACTTATTTTTGACCCTGTACTTCAAGAAAGTTTTCAAGTGACGCTCATCAATAACCTGCAAACGATGATTTCGGGCATTGAATCAAAGGAAATGATTCGCCAATTGTATGCAGACATGGGCTATGACGAAATTCCATCCAAAATTCTCAAGGAATTAAACCGTAATCGGACAAAAATTGTTGCAAAACCGGCCATGTCGGGGGAATCTGCAATGATCCCAAATTCAACCCAACACAATGTGCCGGCATGGTCAATTTTCGCCATGTTCTTTATGGTTATTTCGCTGGGAAGCAACCTGGTGAAGGAACGGCTCTCCGGAAGTTTTGTGCGCTTACAAACGATACCTGGATCGTTTCTACATGCCATGTTTGCGAAAATCGCGGTCTATAGTTTTGTGGCCCTCACGCAACTCATGATTATGTTTGCCATCGGCGTATTTGTCTTCCCGCTCATTGGCTTACCAAAGTTGAATTTACCCAGTCATATTTTTCCGTTTTTGTTGATTTCTGTGCTTTCAGCCATGGCGGCCATCAGCTATGCTGCGATGGTTGGTACCTATGCAAAAACGCAAGAACAAGCAAATGGGTTTGGAGCGATTTCAATCATTATTTTCGCCGCCATCGGTGGGATTTGGGTGCCTTCGTTTGTTATGCCTGATTATATGGTAATGATCAGTAAGCTATCCCCGTTACATTGGTGCTTGGAAGGATTTTATTCCCTCTTTTTGAAAGATGGCAGCTGGAATCAACTCATGGGGCCTGTCATTTATCTGGTTGTATTTACGGTACTCTGTCAGTTTTTATCTCTCTGGAAATTGCGCCGTCAACATTATATCTAAGGCCATTGGTGTGCCTAATTTTCTTTTGTCTCGGAATTGAAACGAATTAATCTTCAATCCGTTCATTTTCTTTTTACATTTGATTAAAATTGAATTCATGAGGATTTTCTTTGCGTTCATAGGTTTGCTCTTAAGCCATTCAGTTCTCGCTCAATTGGATGCGAAATACCATGGCCTTTATCTTTCGGATGAAGGAAATGCCGAGCTGTCAATCTACACCTTGGATGATGTTGTGGAGGATTGCTTTATCGCCGATTACACGGTGTATGCCCCTGTCAATGAAAATGGTGAGTCGGCACATGAAGATGTCGTTTATTCGGGGTATGGCAGCTGTGAAGGCCCGAACGGACATTGGCTAATCAACGTAGAAAACAACGGCCAAAAACTTTCCTTGGAGGTATCTTTCGCGATGAATGGCACCTACCCAACACTCACCGTTTACCAAGGGAAGAAAAAAATAAATTATTCCTACATCATGTCGATCACCGATGATGAAACCATGGAGGAAGGTGGCAATGGAGATGCCATCTACCTTTTGCCAAACATCAAGCTGGAAGATAACGAATACCCCTTGTTTAAACGCAGGGATGGCGCTCTTCTTTATGTGATGTCCGATGCGGATGGCATTTCATTCATCATATCTGCGGGAACGCCAGAATTTGAAGCGAAAACAGAGGAAGATCAAGATCCTTGTTTTTACAATGTGCTCTCAGGTACAATGAGTCCACGCAATGAGGAGATGACCCTGTATAGTTTTTTTTCAGAGGAAACAGGATGCAGCATGACCTTTAAATTCTTAAACGATGCACAAGGACAGCGCTTTGAAGTCAGTGAAAGCGATTGCGGTGAAGATCACCTCACGGGATGTCCCACTTGGGCAGGTATTTATGCCATTTCTAAAGGGGAGTGACTCTAGATGAAATCACTTCTAAAAGTTCTCTTATTTCCAATCGTTTACCTCGCTTGGGACCTGTTTGTTCGGTCGGAACTGATCGTGTTGTATTCGCCTTTGCAACGCGGGTTTTATTTGCTTTCAGCCATCAATTCCTTGCTGTTTTATTTTATCGTTCTCATTGTCTTAAAGCGG
>CANGIC010000009.1 GCA_947453795.1 Flavobacteriales bacterium | reverse complement strand
TTCCTCAAAATCATGAGACGCAGCTATTCCCTTGTGGATCAATTCTGCTTCACGGCGCCCGCTGACAATTTCTATGTCGATGCCCACAGATTGCTTGACACTGCGAAGGAAATCTGCCGCATTTTTCGCATCGCGAATCGCCGAAGTTCCAATGGCTTTAATCATAGTCACCTCGTGATTTTCGCAAACACTTTTAAATCGTTTCAATGCGGTTAAAGCGCGATCTAAAGCTTCAGGTGAAATCCATTGATTGTTGATTCCTCCCATCCCCAGTGCCACGCCCTCCTTTTCATTGTGTAGCACCATAATTTCGCCTTCATTGATTTTGACAATAAGCAAATTAAAGGTGTTGGTACCCAAATCAATGACTGCTTTTACCATGATTACATGCGTTTCAACCAGCGCAGCAACATGCCGAAGCGCAGTCGGTGACCAAATTGCAAGATTCCATTGCGGTACAATCTGCCAGCGAGCACAAGGACTCCAGCTGCACTCAAGATAAGAATGATCAAGGACATCCAGATTTCATAGGCATGACCCGGCGCATAGCCCAAAGACAATTTCACCATGACCACCACTGGTGACGTAAAGGGCAGGTAATGAAAGAGTGTTGCGAGTACACTTTCGGGATTCTCAAGTGAATAATATCCTGCATAAAGCGCAAAACAAAGCAAGAAAATCAGTGGTAAAACAAATTGTTGTCCATCACTTTCTGACCCTGAAGTAGCCCCAATAGCTGCGAATAAAGCACCATAGAATAGATATCCGACTACAAAAAAGAGTATAAAATAGAAGGTCATTGTGCCAAATCGAATGCGTTCATAGACGAGATCCACGAATTGATTGTATTCCTTTGCGGCAAAGAAGCTATCGGAGGCATGTTCACCCATCGCCACCACATGGCTTGGGTCGAAAAGATCGGGGAATACAAAGCTCCGCATGAGTACAAGTCCAATCGCTACAAAGCACATCCAAACGGCGAACTGAATAAAAGCAGCAATACCAATTCCCACAATTTTTCCAATCATCAATTGATTGGGGTGCACCGTGGCTAAAAGTACTTCGACAATACGGTTGCTTTTTTCCCGTGTTACGCTGCGCAGAATGGTCATTCCAAAGAGGAAGATAAAGGCAAAGATGAGGGCACCATAAAACAAGCCGACCCAACCGCGAAGATCTGAGGCCTCGTCCATTGGATCATAAACATTCCGAAAAGCCATGTTGAGTGGTTGCTTGACTTTTCTAAACTCGCGAATGGACAGGTCCGTAAATTGGTCAACCATCACCTCTTCGATTCTCCGTTCCACTTGGTAGCGAATCTTCGTCTGCATGCGCATCGATGGATTTTCGCGGTAAAAGACAAACGACAATTTATTGGATAGTATTTTTTCATTGATTTCCACCAAGGCATCAAATTCACGGAATTGCTTCGCATCTCGGAATTCATTCATTTCGATGTAGCCGTTGGCAAAAGAATAAGTCACATCTGGATCGGCACTGATTAAAATTTTCTTATCCATGATCCCCGTTGGATCTGCGATGAGCACATTCCATTTTTGTTGCCCTTCGCCACCAAAGGCAAAGAGAAAATAGATGAGCACCAAGATTAACACTGGACCTGCGATCATCATTCCTACGAAGGAGCGCGAACCCAAGCGTTCTTTCAATTCGCGCATTGCAACCAACCAACTGTTACGCATGAGTTCCTTCGGTTTTAGGTGTGACTAAATCAATGAAAATATCCTGCATGGAAGGCAATACTTCCCAAACACCTTCAATCCGCACTTGCCCCATCATTGCGCGTAACAGATCATCAAAATTGGCATCTCCACGGGTTTTTAATCGGGCAATGAAACGGTCATCTGCCAATATTTCCTTGTCTACAAGTTCAAAATTTGTCCATAGGGCATTCACAAAGGCAATCATAGATCCCCGGAATTTAATGGCAATTTCACCTGTTTTTCGCGACTCACGAATTTCAGAAACTGTTCCTTCGAGGATTTTTTTAGAATGATCGATGAGCGCCACCCGGTCACAAATTTCCTCCACACTCTTCATGTTGTGCGTAGAAAGAATAATGAGTTTACCCTTTGCGCGCATTTCAACAAGTTCTTGCTTAATCAATTCTACATTGACGGGGTCGAAACCACTCAAGGGCTCATCCAAAATGAGGATCTTTGGTTCGTGCAATACCGTACAAATGAACTGTACCTTCTGCGCCATTCCCTTGGACAACTCTTCGATGCGTTTTTTCTTCCAATCGCCAATGGCAAATTTTTCGAGCCAATACGCGAGTTGCATGTTCACATCACGCTTGGATAACCCGCGCAATTGCCCCAAAAATAATGCATGGTCCTGCACGGTCATTGACTTATACAAGCCACGTTCTTCCGGAAGATATCCGACCATCGACAAGTGCTTTTGTGTCATCAGATCGCCATTTATTCGAACGACGCCACGATCTGCATCGATGATTCTGTTAATAATGCGGATGAGCGTCGTTTTACCGGCGCCATTTGGACCGAGAAGGCCAAAGATTTCTCCTTCATGCACAGTCAACGAAACATCTTCGAGGGCTGTTTTACGAAAAAAGGATTTAGAGATGTGCTGTACTTCAAGCATGCATGGTGATTTCGAACTTAAAGCTATCTTTTTTTTCTGAAGTACGAAAATCAAGGGGGGAATATTACCGATTAACGTACTTTATTTTACTGTGGATCAAGCAATTTTGCGCGTATATTTTTCCACCTGAATAGTTTGGCAAAGAGCAAAAGCAATAGGGGTTGAAGAACCAGCATCGTTGCAATAACGTCCCAACCAAATGTAGGTTTAGCATGATCAATCCAAAGCGCATCGGTTTGAAATGCCTGCCATTCGTTCGTTAAAATTAGTGCTGCGAAGATATTATTTGCGGCATGATAGCCCATGGACAGTTCTAGTCCGTCATCTATCAACACCATGAAGCCGAGAAAAATACCTGTCATGATGTAGTAACTCATTACACCATAGCCCAATGTTTCCACCTCAGGATTTGCGGCGTGCATAAGCCCAAAAAGTACACCTGTCACGACAACACTGATCCATCCTCGACGGTTTTTATGGCCAAATGCTTGAAAGAGATAGCCCCTAAATAGCACTTCTTCGGCCGTTGTCTGGAGGGGTATGAGCAGAAGGGAAATGACAATCAGCGGAATTATGGTTGTCGGATTCATGTTCCATTGAATATGGTTGTTGCCTACCATCATCCATCCAAGTAAAACAGCCATCACGGCAGTCCAAATCCCAGCCGCCAGGAAAAATCGTTTCCAATCAAACCTTTCACGGGCCGTAAACAGCGACAGTACCGTTCTTTTGTGAATAAACCGATTGCTCAACATTAGTGTCAAAAGCACCAAAACAAAAGGGAACAGAAGGTAACAGAGCACAGTGTTTTCGCCCAGCATAGCAGTCCAATCGGACATTGTTCCTGCCAGTGCACCTTCACCTCCCCCATTCGCGATCACAAGATGAACAATCAAGGGAATTGATCCGAGCACGGCATAGCACAAGACGACGATACATAAGGTCAAAACGTACCCTGAAATGCGGTTGTTCCCTTCGTCAGCGTTGGTTAAAAACGACATCCACGTTTAGTTAAACATGTCTTTCATGCGGTCAAAGAAACCCTTATCGTTTTTGTCTGGCTGGGGTTTGAAGTTTTCACTTTCGCGCAGTTTCTCCAAGATTTCACGTTCCTCCTTCGACACCTTTTTCGGTGTCCAAACATTGATGTGCACAAACAAGTCCCCGTGTCCATAGCGTTGCAAAATTGGTAAGCCCTTCCCTTTCAGGCGCAAAACTTTACCACTTTGTGTTCCTGGGTCAATTTTAATTTTTGCTTTTCCGTTAACCGTTGGTATTTCAATCGATTCCCCCAATACGGCATCCACAAAATTGATGTGTGCCTCATAGTGTAAGTTCTCGCTATCTCGCTTTAATTCTGGATGTTCAACTTCTTCAATTTGAACTATCAAGTCCCCAGGCACCCCATTGAAAGGTCCCGCATTTCCTTTTCCGGTCACGCTCAATTGCATGCCTTCCTCTACCCCTGCAGGAATATCAATTTCGATGACCTCTTCTTGGCGTTTAAGTCCTTGGGCATCTGAATCCGACGGACGTTTGTCAATCATTTTCCCTGCACCTTGACAAACATTACATGTGGTTTGCGTCTGCATTGCACCTAAGAATGTTTGTGCCACGCGTGTAATTCGTCCGCTACCGCCGCACGTTTGGCAATTTTTATAGCTTACCCCTTCGGCATTTACCAGTTTGTTTACTTTGATTTTCTTGCGGACTCCTTCGGCAATTTCCTCGAGTGTCAGTTTCATTTTGACGCGAAGGTTTGTTCCACGCACGACGCGACTTCCCCCACCTCGACTACCTCCGAAACTTCCTCCACCAAATGCTCCACCGAAAATATCCCCAAACTGTGAGAAAATATCGTCCATGTTCATTCCGCCGCCGCCGAAGCCCTGGCCATTCATTCCTGCGTGACCATAGCGGTCGTATTGTGCTCTTTTTTGTGTGTCACTCAATACTTCGTATGCTTCAGCCGCCTCTTTAAATTTCTCTTCAGCACTGGCATCATCAGGGTTTTTATCCGGGTGGTGTGCGATCGCCAATTTGCGGTAGGCCTTTTTAATTTCGGCCTCATCAGCACTTTTTGATACTCCTAATACCTCGTAATAATCTCTTTTCTGACTCATGCTATCCTATTACTGTCCAACCAACACTTGTGCGAAACGGATTACCTTCTCATTGAGGTAATACCCTTTGCGAATATCTTCAATTACTTTTCCTTTTTCCTCATCCGAAGGTGCAGGGATATTGGCAATTGCTTCGTGCAGGTCGCTGTCAAATTTCTCCCCTTTCGCCGTCATCGGTTTCAATCCTTTCGAAGTCAATAATGCCGACATTTTAGCATGAATTAAGTTGAAGCCCTCCTTCACACTGTCGATGTTGTCAGCGCTTTCATTGTTGGCAATGGCACGTTCAAAATCATCCAAAACGGGAAGCAAATCGCGCAAGAGCTGCGCATTGGCATTTTCGATGGTTTCCAAATGTTCTTTACGAGAGCGTTTTCTAAAGTTATCAAAATCAGCATGTAGGCGTAAAAAACGCTCGTTCAACTCAAGAAATTTATCCTCTGCAGTTTGCTCTGCCGGTTCATTTACGGCCTCAGCGGCTGTCGTATCCGCTTGCGCATCCACCTCATGTTGTTGCTCATTATCAACTCCTTTTCCCTCCTCATTCGGATTTTTTTCATCTACCATAACACAATATTTTTTGACTCGCCGCTTCAGTCAAAGATACTGCCAATCCAAATATTCGGACATGATGGCAGATTTTTTATTAAAAGGGTGAAAAGATGACATTTTCGAACGAAAAAAAATGCCTTTAGAATCATTACATTTGCTGTTATCAAAATTAAACTATTGAAAGTCCTCAAACCCATACATGTCCTCCTGTTTACGCTCGGAGTGTTGCTGTTGTTATCCCCCATTGTCATTTTTATTCCTGAGGGAGGATGGAATATTTTCGGCTATAAGTTGCAATTCATGTCGAAGACAGAGTTCTTTCACCCTGTAAAACAGGAGAAAAAGGACATCACAAAGCTTGTTGCCAAGGTCGATACTTCTGGAATCGAAGACCCCCTGCTTCAGCACAAGAATGGTTCGGACGGAACATTTGGCGCCCCCAATGGAGGTGAACTTTCCACGGAATCGAGCACCTCACTCGTCTTGAATGAAGCAGGACTTCAAAACCTACATGGCTTCTTTGCAAAAATGCAAAGCGCGGCGACAGACAAAAAGAAGATTCACATTTTCCATTACGGGGATTCACAAATTGAAGGCGACCGCATGACGGCTTATATTCGACAGCGCATTCAGAATCAATTTGGTGGCAGTGGTCCCGGATTAATTCCCGCCATGAATGTCTACGCAACCAATACCTTTAAGCAAAGTTATTCCTCCAACTTCGTTCGCTATACCTGCTTTGGTGGCGACCGATTAAAAAGCAAAAAATATGGCGCTTTGGGCTCCGCAGCACGTTTCACCTCGGAATTAGACAGCTCGGGCATGAGCAATAAATCGACCATTGAAGAGGGTTGGATTGAAATTGAACCCAATAAAAATGCCTATTCGAGGGCCAAAGAATACAATAATGTAAAAATGTATTACAACAGTTGCTTACGACCCTGTGGACTAAAGGTGTATCAAAATGGAAATTTAATCCATGAAGACAGTCTTAAAACTGACGGTAAATTGCACAGCGTTGATCTTTCCTTTTCCGCCACTCCGGGGAAATTAAAATATGTATTTTCGGCCGCTGTCAGTCCAACCATTTGTGGGTTCTCCTTGGAGGGAGATTACGGTGTTCAGGTCAACAATGTGGGTATGCGCGGTTCGAGTGGAACCATATACGGTTATATGGATCAAGGCATGACCTCTCAGATGTATGGTGATTTGAACACCGAATTGATTATCATGCAATTCGGCGGAAATTCTGTCCCCTCCTTTAAAGATTCAAGTTCGGTGCGCAACTTTACCCGAAATTTCAGAGGACAATTGAACACCATACACAAGCTGCGACCATCCGCTGCGATCATCGTCATAGGACCGAGCGATATGTCTCGCTTGGAAAAAGGAGTGTATGAAACCTATCCTTTACTTCCCTACTGTGTGGAACAGATGAAAAAAATCAGTCTTGAGGTTGGTGCTGGGTACTGGGATTTATTCAGTGCCATGGGAGGAAAAAACTCCATGCCTTCGTGGGTAGAACAAGGGCTTGCTGGGAAAGATTACATTCACTTCAGCAACGGAGGCGCCAGTTATGCCTCTCAAATGTTCTTTGATGCATTTGCGGCTGAATTTGCGAAATGGCAAGAAAAAAAGAAATAAATCACTGACATTGAGGACTCTGCTCACCGTTCTAATCATCCTGACTGGATTTCAACTTTTGCTCGGTCAAAAGAAGGAACCCTTGAGCACCTATTGTTTTCCAAATTTCCAAGAAATAGATTCCGCTGATGTTTTGAACTATGCGTTCATCGATCCTTCGGTAAACCATTTTCGATTTTACTGCGAAAACAGCACGAACTGGGAGTTGCTTGCACAGCGTATGGATTCCTTGATTCAATTCAAACAGGGAAAAATGCACTTCTACCATATCGGCGGATCGCATTTGCAAGCGGACATCTACACCCATGACATTCGCACCTTTTTACAAAGCAACTGGGAAGGAATACCGGGTGAACGAGGAATGGTGTTCCCCTTCAAGCTGGCGCACACCAACAATCCATCCAACTATGAGTTCACCTCACCCAACACATGGACCGCTTTCCGCAGCGTAACGACCAATCCATCAACCTTGGATTATGGGGTGATGGGTGCAGCCATTACGTGCAATGACTCCGTGATCAACCTGTACTTTCGTCATAACCGTAGCAGTGTTCAACCACCATTCACCACAGTGAGAATCCTCCATAACAAAGGAGAATTGCCTTTTGACATCAACTTTGGAGGGGATGAAATTTTGGTGGAGTCGATTGTGCAGAATCCAAATCTGGGCTATTCAGAAATAACATTTTCCGATCCTATAGATGTGCTGGATGTCCAGTTTTCCCGAAAAAATCAATTGCCCCTTGAACTGGAAATCTATGGGTTTCAATTCTTGAATGAGCTTCCGGGGATTTCGTACACCTCAATCGGAGTCAATGGTGCCGGCTTATACACCTACCTTGGTTGCAAAAACTTTGAAGAACAATTGGCCATTTATCCACCTGATTTCTTTGCCTTTTCAGTAGGAACAAATGACGGTAACGTCCCCTACGATCAATTTGATCCCCAAGTGTATAAGCGAAATCTTGAAAAAATGATTCAAAAAGTGCTGCGTGTCAATCCAAACTGCGCCATACTTTTGACCGTACCCAACGATTCTTATTACCACCAACGCTATTTAAACCGAAACATAGCCCGAGAGCGCGAAATGATCATTGAACTGGCAGAAACCTATCGTGCTGCTGTTTGGGATTTTTATGGGATAATGGGGGAATTGGGATCCTCAAAACTGTGGAAAAACAGCGGGTTGATGCAATCCGATTTGGTACATTTCACGACCAATGGCTACCATTTAAAGGGAGAACTTTTTACAGATTCATTCTTAAAGTTTCTTCGACAAATGCACGAACGAACGATACAAACAACATTAAACTAAATACATGGAACGACTGTGGCAAATATTCTCCTTCAACGAAAAGGAACCCCTGATCTTCACTCAATTGGATTTCTGGTTATTTTTCTTGGCGGTGATGATCATCTTTTCGATGATTCACAAACATTTCTTG
Organism: Flavobacteriales bacterium; assembly: GCA_947453795.1. Lineage (GTDB taxonomy): Bacteria > Bacteroidota > Bacteroidia > Flavobacteriales_D > Crocinitomicaceae > M0103. The sequence continues at coordinate 23,144 of CANGIC010000009.1, read as the reverse complement.
GTGCGCAGTATTTTCTTGACCGCGGTGTCGATTTTCTTCTACTTCAAGACATCTGGCATGTTTGTCATTCTCTTGTGCATCAGTCTTGTCGGGAATTATTTCTTTGGAAAATGGGTACATGACGCACAAAAGGAACGTTCGAAGAAATGGATCATTGGGATAGGCGCATTTCTCAATCTCGCCGTTCTCGCCTACTTCAAGTATTCGTACTTCTTCACCGACTCCTTCAACGAAATGTTCCATACCGACTTCAAGGTATTCAACCACCTCGCGTACATGGGGAATAGTTTTTTTGGAGAGGGAAGTTTCAATGTCGATAAAATCATCCTTCCTGTTGGTGTATCCTTCTTTACTTTTCAGAGTATTTCCTATTTTATCGACATCTATCGAAAGGAAATTGAGCCCGTAAAGAACTTCTTCGATTACACCTTCTTTGTGACCTATTTCCCTCAACTTGTGGCTGGACCAATCGTTCGTGCACGGGATTTTATTCCACAAATTCGTAAACCTTTTGCCTTGGATAAAGACGCCTTCAGCTGGTCTATTATTCAAATTGTCAAGGGAATAATTAAAAAGGTCGTATTGGCAGACTACATCGCCGTTCACTTTATAGATAAAATTGCGGATACCCCTGAGGCCTACCCTGGCTTTGTGAGCGTTTTGGCGATGTGGGGCTATTCACTTCAGATTTATGGGGATTTTTCTGGCTACACCGACATTGCGATTGGACTTTCTCGTTTAATGGGATTCAATCTGCTGGAGAATTTCCGTTCGCCGTACAAAGCCGTGAGTGTCGCTGACTTCTGGAGAAGGTGGCACAAGTCATTGGGTTCTTGGTTGCGGGACTATTTGTACATTCCTTTAGGGGGAAATAAGACAGGTGGTTTTGGTACCTACATCGCCACAGCCATCATTTTTGTCTTTTTAATTTTCATCACCCAATGGTACGAATTGATCTATGTATATCTGGGACTTACCGTTGTTTACATTTTAGGCGTGCTTTTCATTCCCAACTTCAAGCAGTATGTCCACCGCGATTTGAACTTGTTGATTACCATGGTCGTGGGTGGCTTGTGGCATGGTGCGAGTGAAAATTTTGTGATTTGGGGAGCGATGAATGGCGCCGCCTTGGTTATTTACAACTATTGGCGTAAAATTTCACCGTATGAAAATTCGAAATGGTTGGTGGTTCATTTCTGGAAAGTGTTCCTCACCTTCAACTTCATCACCTTTACGCGCATTTGGTTTCGCTTCGAAGACGAGGGCGCACCAATGGCGATGATCAACCATGTATGGAATCATTTTGACTTTACGTTAGAAACATTTGGATTGGTTCTATGGACCTACCAGAGCGTATTTTGGGTCATACTCTTTGGATTTATAGTGCATTGGCTACCGGACAACATCAAGTTGATGTGGGAGAAGCTGTTCAGTCGGTCACCGATGCCTGTGCAAGCGATGGCTGTGGCGATCATTGTGATTCTAGTGTACCAAGCCGTCTCAGACACCTTTAAACCGTTTGTGTACTTCCAGTTTTAAAGCGAATTTTCTTCTATTGCGGCAATATTTTCCGAGAAGAAAATCATTTTTGCACTAAACCCTTCATTGGCGGCAGATTTGAATTCCAACTTCCCTTTAAATGAGAAGGTGCGTTCTTCGATACTGTTCAAACCGACACCTTTTTTCAGGCGTTTGGCATCAACCCCTTGGCCGTTATCTTGATAAAACGCATTGAACTTTCCATCTGCAACAGAGATCGTTAAGCGTGCTTCAGAAGCGTTGGCATATTTCAATGTGTTGTTGGTCAATTCTTGTGCAATGCGGTAAAAGTTGATGCTAAACCCCGCATCTAAAATGAGTTCTTCGGGGGCATCAAGCACAAAATGCACCGTTCCTTGTGAATGGTTGAGTTTCTCGAAGTAGGAACGTAAACTTGCGCTCAAGCCAGAAATTTTCAGCTCAGAAGGGAACAAGTCACGGCAGATGCGGCGAAGATCGTCGATCGCACTCTTGGTTGTTTCAGAGAGTAGCGCTAAGTTCGCATTGGAGGGGTCTTTTTCTGCCTCATGTCCGAGCAACAGGTTCATAACGGTGAGTGTTCCTCCCATGCTGTCGTGCAGTTCACGGGACACGCGTAACTTTTCATTTTCAGCCGATTGTAGCGCCGCACGATTCAGTGCTGCTTTCCGTTCACGCTTCTCCTTTTTCCGTCGCGCATTGATCAGGAAATAAGCGCCGATGCTGATTGAAATAAAGGCCACAAGGATGATATAAATCCAGTTCTGCAAGCGCAGGTTGCTCACTTCCGCACGTTTTTTCGAGAGTTTGAGGTCGTTGATCAGTTTCGTTCGGCGGAGGTCGTCGTAGCGTTCCTGACTCTCGATAACGGCTTCACTTTGCTCTGCGTTGAGTCGTTTCAATTCTTGTTGGGCATACTTCGCGTAGTAGTCGCGGCTTAGCTGGTATTTTCCTTTGTGGTAGTAATATTCACTCATACTGAGATTCAATTGAGGAAAAAAAGTATAACCGAAAAGTTCATTTGAATACAATGCAATTGCTTTGTCTAAAAATTCTTTAGCCCTCTTCCATTCATTGGTTTCTATGAAAATGGCTGCAAGATTGTTGTATGATAATGCTGTTCCCTCGAAATCTCCATTTAGAGCATAAATACTTGAACATTCTAAAAAATACTTTTCTGCTTTAACGAAGTCATGTAAATTCAAATAAGCTGCTGCAAGGTTATTTATAACATTTGCTGACTTTTCAATTTCTGAAGCATTCAAATACCTAAGGGATTTAAGATAAAATCGGATTGCCCTTTTCATGCTGCTTCTATCCCCTTTGTCATAGGCGATCAGACCTTGACCATTCAATGCTGAAGATATTAGGGCAGAATCGCCTAGTATTACTGCAGAACGGTATGTTTTTGAGAAATAACGAATGGCATAGCTTGTATTTCCCAAGAACTTGTGTGCATTTCCAAGCATTAAAAAAGCCTTTACCTCTGTTGCTTTACCTTTATCTTTAATTGAAATGAGTTTATGTAGATTAGACACGGCGGACTCCATATCTTCTTCCAAATAGTGAACGATGGCTATTTCGAGCAGAATCTCAGCTCTATATTTTTCATTACCACTTTTACCCAATACTTTTTTTCCGTAATCTAATGCAGCTTTGTAATCTCCATTTGTCCGGAAAAATTTAATTTTTAGAGCATCAAACTCACAAAGGTCTTCGCACTCATTCGTAAAACACGATTTTTCGTACCGCCGAATCAAAGGAGTAGCATCTTCATTTTGCTCAAAAGCTGCTTCTATTTCTAGAAGCAGCTTATCGCAATGTCTTTGGCTTGTTCCTAGATGAGAAAAGCAAAGTAATAAAATGATCGTCGTGAAGCTTTTCAATTATGGGATATTAACTCGTACAACGACCATAGGGTTAGGTCTTCTTGTTGAAACGACCAACTGAACAAAATCATAACTTGAGCCAGACGCAAAAATAGCTGGCAAAGTTACAGATGAAGGAGATGTACCCATCGAATCAATAGTTGCTGGCACTGATATACCATTTAATCCATCGATAGTGACCTTGGTGGGAACGCCTAACTTTAATTTTTGATCCACTGAATCAATATTCAAGGTTACTTTCAAAGTTCTACTCCCATCGTAATCAACTTTGAATGAAGAATAATTTGGTACATAAAGCGCATCTGTTCCCATAATTTTTAAGTTTTAAGTTAGTATTCAAAAATAGGGAAATAAATTTCGATGGTCAATACTCTAAATGCTTAAATTTTAATTTTTACACTATTTAATTTGTATTAAACCCTTATTTACCTTCAAAAAATACGACAAATACACAATCCTCATTTATTGATCTATTAAAGGTGAATTTTCCACCCAGAGATTGAATGAATTCCCTAACAAATCCCAGTTCTTTCTCCGTAGGTACACCTTTTTGGTCAAACTGCGTTTCGGTATATACCAAATCAATCCCGTTCGGCTTCGTCATAAATGTCATTGATACGGCACTAGCACTTGACACATTCAGTGTGTTTTTCATCAACTTCTGCACAATGCGAAACCAAGTCATGCACAGCGCACTGGTGCATTCAAAATCATCTCCATATAAACGAAAATGTGTCTCCGTTTGACGCGCATTTGTTCTATCGATCAGTGACTGCAAACTTTCCAAAAGTCCAAGCGTCTTGATTTCGGAGGGATATAATTCTTTGCTAATACTCCGGATCTCGCTGATCGCTGTTTTCGTGTTTTTTGTAATCATTTCGTAATTCCTATTCTCAGGATCCTTCGTAAATTCATGTGCCGCCATGATATGAATGATGGATAGTGTCGCCTGGAAATTATCGTGCAACTCTCTAGAAAAGCGCAATTTTTCTTCTTCCCGCGCATCAAAAGCCGCTCTACTCATTTGTAGGGCACGAAGTTTCAGTACTTTTTTACGCCAAATGATCCCCATTAAAACAATCACGATTACCGCAAGCGCTGTCCCAAGACCAATGAGCAGTAAATTATTTCGAAGCTTTAATTGGTAGCCATGCTCTTCATTGTTTGCAATGCGCAACTCTACCAAATGATTTTCTTTTAACTTAACATCGAACATCGATTGCCATTTCTTCCGAACCTCGTTAATCCGCTCGCTGGCCGCTGCCAATTCACTTAATTGTGCTTTCTTGAAAACATCCAACTGAAATTTGTCTTGACTTTTTTCTTGTCCAAGGTCATAAACACTTGGTGCGGTGAAATTCATTGCTTGACTTTCAGGTATGGTGTCATTGGCCCAAAGCAGCGCACGGCATGTAAAAAGTAGTATGAAACACAAGACCCGAATCATCTGTTCATGAATTGCAGTAATGTACGCGCATAAAAGGATTGAAAAAACAGCTTTCCATCTTCGGTTTGATTTTAAAGAATTGACAATCAGAATTCAAGCAATGAAGCGCATGAAATCCCTGTCAATATTTGCATTGTTTGAAGACTGAAAATACGAAAATCAACCCTTAGCTCCTACTTTCTCTTTCACTTTTTCTTATTTCACAAGGTCGGTCGTGATCTTCGCGGAAAGCAAACAAAGTGGGATACTCGGTCCTGGGTGAACACTTCCTCCACAGAAATAGAGTCCTTTGATTGACTTCGAAAAATTGGGGTGGCGCATGAAGGCCGCGAACTTATTGTTTGAGCTGTTGCCATAGATTGCCCCAAATGCAGATGATGTTCTGTTTTCAATAACCCTTGGATCAAAGACCATCTCGCACTCAATCAACGAACGCAAATCAGTCCCCAGCATGCGGTCCACCTTCCGAATAACAGCTTCTCTTGCTTGATCGATGAAGGCGTCCCAGTCCTGACCTTGATTGTTGGGCACATTGATGAAAGCAAACCAATTCTCACAGCCCTCTGGCGCGTGGTCAGGAGAATGTTTTGACGTGATATTGACATAGATGGTGGGATCGTGATAGATTTCTTTCTTCTCAAAAATGGTGTCAAATTCAGCTTTGTAGTCTTCTGCAAAAAGAATATTGTGCAAGGTCAACTGATCAAATCTCCCTTTGATTCCCCAGTAAAAAATGATTCCAGAACTTGACTTTGGCTGATCCAATGTTCGCTTCGGCTTCTTTGCGGAAGGAAGGAGTTTGTGGTAGGTGTTGTACACATCCATGTTGGAAATCACAAGATCAAAGGAATGACGAAACTGATCTGTTCGAACGCCTGTCGCTCGTTTGTTTTCCACCAGTATTTCTCTAACTGGTGTAGAATATAGAAACTCAACACCAAGATCTTTGGCTAGCTTCTCCAGGGCCTTGGTAATCGACACCATTCCTCCTTCCGGGTAATAGGCACCGCGTTCAATTTCGACATGTGAAATGACATTCAAGGTCGCAGGCGCCAAGAAAGGACTCGAACCGTTGTAAGTTGAATAGCGATTAAATACCTGAACTAAACGTGGATCTTTGAATGCCTTTTCGTTTGCACCATTCATCGTATCAAACGCACCAATTTTACCGAAATTCAAAATGCCTTTCGCGACGGCTTTGGTGAAAAAGTTCTTCGGGACATGCAAGGAATTGTGCAAGAACACCTCATCCGTTAGGTTGTACATTTCCTCTGTTTTCTTGAGGTAGTTGTAGATGTCTTCCTTTGAATCAGTTGAACGATCGGCCATGGATTGTGCGTAGGCCTCTTTGCCATTGACTCCTTCTAGCGTAGAGCCATCTTCAAAAAAATAGCGGTAAACAGGATCTAATCTTTCGTAGCGAAAATAATCTCTCGGATTCTTACCGGACAGTGTAAACAATTCATCTGCAAATTGAGGCATGGTGAACACCGATGGCCCCATGTCGAAGCGGTATCCTTGATTGCTTTCGCTGGACAACTTTCCACCTGGAAAAGAATTGGCTTCAAAAACGGTTACGCGATACCCCTTATTCCGCATGCGAATCGAAGCGGCTAAGCCCGATACACCCGAACCAATTACCGCACAACTTTTTCCATTTTCCGTTATCATCTCCTACAGTTTACACTCATCCTTATAAAAACTGAACCTGAAAAAAGTTCCTCAAATGCCTTAAATTCTATTTGGATTGATCTAATTTCCTCACCATGGTTAGGATGGTAGCCAAAGCGACGGTCTCCCCTGTCTCGTCATACACATCCACAAGAAACTTCACAATTCCTTTCGCAATATCGTCTTCGGAGCGTTTTTCTTGGTCCACTTTTTCTTTCACCGTAAACCGAACTCCGAGTGTTGCCCCTGGATAAACGGGCTTTGTGAATCGTGCCTCATCCAATCCATAGTTCAACAAAACAGGGCCTTTTTTAGGATCCACAAACAATCCGGCGGCCTTTGACAGCACGAAATATCCGTGTGCCACTCTGCGCTCAAAAATGGTTCCTTCCAAAGAGGTAGCATCCATGTGCGCATAGAAATTATCTCCTGAAACATTCGCGAAATTGACAATGTCTGCGTCCGTTACGGTATGCTTGTGTGTAAATACCGTTTCTCCCACCACCAATTCTTCGAAGTGCTTTCTAAACACATGTGGATTTGCCTCAGGCATTGCTGCCCCCACTTGAAATTGCTGCGTAATTTTCGTAATTGTCGTTGGATGACCTTGAATCGCTGTGCGTTGCAAGTAGTGAAGTACACCGCGTTTTCCACCCATTTCCTCACCACCACCTGCACGACCTGGACCGCCATGTGTCAACAATGGCATAGGCGACCCATGACCTGTACTTTCTTTCGCACAGTCTTTATTCAAGACCAAAATACGTCCATGCATACTTGCGGCATTCACCACATATTCCATGGCTTCTTCGTCACTTGGCGTCACGATCGACGACACTAAGGACCCTTTCCCCATTTTTGCTAGCAGGATTGCTTCGTCCAAATTCTTGTAAGGCATCACCGTTGCTACAGGTCCGAAAGCTTCTATTTCGTGCACATCCGTTTGATTGAAAGGATCATTGTTACGGAACAAAATCGGGGAGAAGAATGCGCCTACTTTGGCATCAGCACCAATGACTTCGCACTGGTTCATATCTCCATAAACAATGGATTGCGACTTGGCTAAAAGTTCCACATTCGCACGAACACGTTCTACTTGAAGTCGAGATGCCAAGGCCCCCATTCTCACTCCATCAACTGATGGGTCACCAATTTTTGTACTCGCCAATCGAGCGGCAATTGCTTTTTCCACCTCATCGATGCGGTCCTCAGGAACGATAATTCGTCGTACAGCAGTACATTTCTGACCTGCTTTGATGGTAATTTCTTTTACTGTCTCCTTGATAAACAAGTCAAATTCTTCAGTCCCAAGCACCGCTTTTTCACCTAGAATGGTGGCGTTTAACGAATCTGCTTCTAAGTTAAATGATACACTTTCGGCAGCAATACGCGGATGCGCTTTCAGCATCTTACCTGTTAATGCACTACCGGTAAAGGTCACAACATCTCCTGATGAAACATGGTCGATAATGCCACGTCCAAGTCCACATATCAATTGCAAGGACCCTTCAGGCAAAATTTTCGAGTCGATGATATCTCGCACGACAACCTCTGTCAAGAAACAGGTATATTCAGACGGCTTCACGATCGCTGGAACTCCCGCCATCAGATTCACTGCAATTTTTTCCAACATACCCCAAACAGGGAAATTGAAGGCGTTGATGTGAATGGCGACTCCTTCACGAGGCACCATGATGTGGTGACCGATGAATGATCCATTTTTCGACAAGGGTGCCGCAACCCCATCGACATAATAGGGAAGATCAGGAAATTGGCGGCGTAACGAAGCATTTGCGAACAAGTTCCCAATTCCACCTTCTATATCGATCCAAGAATCAACACGCGTTGCTCCTGTCCAAGCACTTACCTGGTAGTATTTTTCCTTTTTTTCCATCAAGTGAAGCGCAAGTGCTTTCAGCATTCTTCCTCTTTCCTGGAATGTCATTTTGCGCAACGCATAACCACCTGTTCGCTTTGCATAGTCGGAAATCGCAGAAAAATCAAGACCTGCGCTCGACACTTCCCCTAATTTCAACCCATTGATTGCATTGAACAATTCTGTTTCCACACCTGCCCCATCGGTCCATTGACCCAAGACATAATTTTGATAGCGTTGCATTTTCTAGAAATTAAAGGTTAAAAATAAAGAATGTAAGGGAATAAGAGCGCATAAAGCGGTGGAATAAACGCAGAAACGAAGAATCCTTTAAAAGAGCTTTTAGAAAAAATTAAATCCTTTTTTCTGAAGGAAAGTTTCTAATTTAAGGGCACTATTTATCAGATAATGAAACGATTCATTTTAATGCTCTTCTGCTTGCTTGGCATAGTGGCTTGCGGTCAAAATGACCTAGGACAGCTTGTTGATGATGGTTTCAATACGCACCTGTCGGATAAATCAAGAATAAAAGCGTTGCATACTGCCGCGGAGATGATGACCAATGCGAATCCCGATAGTTCCTATATTCTCTTAGATTCCGCACTTTCTTTAATTTCCAAATCAACGAACACTGAATTTCGTCAAGCCAACCATTTGATCCGTGCAAAAACATTTCTCATTCAGGGTGTCTATCCCAAAGCACTAGATTTTGCTCAAAAATCATTAGTCCTTTCTGAGCAACTCAACAAAAAGCGGCTTATTTCAGACTGTTTCGGTGTGCTTGGACAGATTTATGAACGCCAGGAAAACAACACGAAAGCGGCGGAGTTCCATAAAAAAGCATTGCGAATTAACCGTGAACTGAGTGATTCAATTCGCATTTCGACCTCCTTAAGTTTACTTGGAAATATTTATGGTGCGACAAAACAATACAAGGTGGCACTTCGATTTTACCGCGAAAGCTTAAGTTATATCGACATTAAAAAAAATGCTGAACAAGCAGGAATTGCGTATGGAAACATTGGTTATGTCAATTATGAACAAGGTCTTGATGCGCTTAAGAAAAAAAAGGCGGCATCGCATTATTTCGCACAAGCATTAGAGGCATCTCAAGAAGCCAAAGCTCTTTTTCAATCCATCAACAACCGTCGATTTCAAATAATTGCAGAATTGAACATTGGCCTTGTACACAATGAACTGAAGGACTATAACACCGCAAAAAAGTGGTGTACCTCTGCCTACAATACAGCAACTGAATTAAAGGTCCCTCCACTCGAACGAGATGCCTGTGATTGCCTGTACAAAAGCAACAAAGCACTTGGTAAACACAGTGAAGCATTGACCTATTTTGAGATTTTCAAAAATTTAAGTGACTCCATTGAAAATTTGGACAATGAACGCTCAATGGTAGAAAAGGAGTTGAACTTCACTTATGAAAAAGAGCAATTGGCGGACAGTTTACAGTATGCCCAGAAGGAAATTGTCGCCGAATCTCAAATTCAAAAACAACAAGTGGGATTAATCTCCTCAGCAGGTATCTTGTTGCTTATTATCGTCTTAATGATTGTGGTGGTTCGGGGGAAGAAAAGATCTGATGAACTGCTTTTGAACATCCTACCCTATGAAACTGCTCAAGAACTTAAGCGAAAGGGGCAGGCAGAAACCAAAAATTTCGAGAATGTCACCGTTCTTTTCACTGACTTCAAAGGATTTACTACCATCTCTGAAACGCTAACTCCAAAGGAATTAATCACGGAAATTGACACCTGCTTTAAGGGCATCGACCGCATCATGACAAAATACGGCATTGAGAAAATCAAAACCATAGGAGATGCTTATATGGCTGCGGGAGGACTTCCAAAAGAAAACTCAACTCACCCGATCGATGTGGTCATGGCTGCTGAGGAAATTCTGGTTTTCATGGCCGAACTAAAACAAGAACGGGTTGAGAAGCACTTGCCCTACTTTGATATTCGCGTTGGCATTCACTCAGGTCCAGTAATAGCCGGAATAGTAGGCATCAAAAAGTTCTCTTATGATATTTGGGGAGACACTGTCAATACGGCTTCACGCATGGAAAGTAGTGGCGAGATCAACAGAATCAATATCTCAGGGGCGACATATGAGTTGATTAAAAGCCACTACACGTGCGAGTACCGTGGAAAAATCGAAGCCAAGAACAAAGGGAAAATTGACATGTATTTTATCGAAAAGAGAATCGTATAAATCCGATTTACACAAACACAAACTCTTCTTCGTGTGCACTGATGTAGTCCAATAACTCCATGACTTCTTGCAAATCTGTAGAGGTCACCAACTTCATTCGGTAATCCTTGAAATGTGAAATCCCTTTAAAATAATTGGTGTAATGGCGCTTCATTTCAGCAATACCCAGTACTTCACCTTTCCAGTTCACAGACATTTGAAGGTGATCGCGCGCAGCTTCTACCCGCTCTTTCAATCCTGGAGCCGCCAAATGAGTACCTGTCGCCAAGAAGTGTTTTATCTCATTAAAAATCCATGGATAGCCGATACTCGCACGGCCAATCATGATGCCATCTACTCCATAACGCTGTTTGTATTCCAATGCTTTTTCTGGAGTATCAATATCGCCATTGCCAAATACCGGAATATGCATGCGCTGGTTGTTTTTCACCTCACCGATCAAGGTCCAATCGGCATCACCCTTGTACATTTGCTTGCGGGTACGCCCGTGAATTGAAATGGCCTCAATGCCGATGTCTTGCAGACGCTCAGCGGTTTCTACCACGTACTTCGTATCATCGTCCCAACCCAAACGCGTTTTCACTGTGACAGGTAAATTGGTGGCCTTCACTATCGCTTGTGTCATGCGCACCATTTTTGGGATATCCTGTAAAATTCCAGCACCAGCACCTTTGCATGCGACCTTTTTCACCGGACAGCCATAGTTAATATCAATAATGTCGGGATTCACTTTCTCAATAATCTCCGCCGCTTGTTTCATGCTTTCGATTTCTGACCCAAAGATTTGAATCCCCACAGGACGCTCATATTCAAAAATATCTAACTTCTGGACACTCTTTGCGGCATCGCGAATTAATCCTTCTGAAGAAATAAACTCCGTGTACATCAGATCCGCGCCATTCTTTTTGCACAAGGCACGAAAAGGTGGATCACTTACATCCTCCATCGGTGCAAGCAACAAGGGAAAGTCCCCTAGTTCTATATTACGGATTTTTACCACGGTGCAAAGATAGTTACAAAAGAGGTCAGGACAATGGACAAAGGACAAAGGACAAAGGACGCAAAGACATTAAGATTTTAAGACTAGAAATCCACTTCGAAGATGATTTAAGTCTTTGAGCGAAGCGGTCTTTTGTCTAATAGCGTAGCGGGTCTAATGTCAAATTACGAATTACGAGTTTGAAACTAAACTCTTCGAAGAATGATTAAGTCTTTGAGCGAAGCGGTCTTTTGTCTAATAGCACAGCGGGTCTAATGTCAAATTACGAATTACGAGTTTGAAACTAAACTCTTCGAAGAATGATTAAGTCTTTGAGCGAAGCGGTCTTTTGTCTTTTAGCGTAGCGGTCTTTTGTCTTTTAGCGTAGCGGTCTTTTGTCTTTTAGCGTAGCGGTCTTTTGTCTAATAGCGTAGCGGGTCTTTTGTCCTACTCTGCTTAAGCAAAAAAGGAGCACACATTTGTACCCCTTTTCTTTACCTAACCTAAACCTAACTAAAACTACTGCTGTCTATGAATTCCGGGAACCACCCCGGTTGTTTTATGATTCAAAGATATCGTCAGGTTTGGAGGTAGACATAGAAATGGTACTGCAGTTAAAGCACTTTCAGTAGTACCTTATATGACACACTACGTAGTTCTACTTAGTGAAGCGTTGATTATAGCTATTTTGATGGATTCATCGATTCAATGGGACAAGACTTTTCGTCTTTTCATCCCAAAGTTTCAATGTCAAACAACGTCTTATTTCTCTCCAGTGGAGCGACGTTGTTTTGGGCTGTTGAAGCATGGGGATACCTCGCATTACCTCTGGTAAACGATAAAAGGGGATGCGAGCGTTAATGTGATGAATATGATGGTAGCCGATATTCCCGGTAAACCAATGCATCAGGCGATTTGTCTTCATGAAGCTGGACGATTCCATGGCTGCATCAATATAGCCCCATTGCTCATCGGACTTATAGGTTGCTGTGGGAAAATTGTGCTGCGCATAAAAAAGATAGGCCCCCATTCCTCCTGAAATGAAATGAGGGATCACCGTAAAAAACACGGAGGTCATCCATCCAAAATTGATAAAGATCAACACATGAAGTGTGAAATAAAATACCAAAGCGAGAATTGCCTCCTTATTTTTTGAAAAACTTACGATCAAAGGATGAATACACATTCCGATCAGAAATGAGAAGATAAATCCATTGAAAATCACAAAGGGGTGACGGATGAACAAATACTGTCGTTGCTGCTTTACATTTAATTCGTTAAAGCGTGTTACCGTAAACATCGGATAGGACCCAATGCCCGATTTAAATAACTTCGAATTGTGGTCATGGTGGTAATTGTGTGACCTGCGCCATACGATTTTTGGACACAATACATAGTACCCGAAAATGGTAAAAAGGATTTTAGCGCATGAATTCTCCGTTAAAATAGCATGGTGCAAATAATCATGGTAAATCACGAACATTCGCACGATAAGCAAGCCGCAAAGGATGCTCAAGGGCAGCTTTAACATCCAATGCAAATGAAGGGTCAAGAGAAAAAGATTGGCGACAAGAAGAAATAGTGTTGATAAGGTTACCCACCAACTTTTGAGTTTGTTTTCTTTTGCATACGACGCAGTTATAGCCAATAGGTCTTCGTACTTTTTCATTTCGTTGAAAGTGCAGTTTTTGAATTGTTCCTGAGCAAGCGAAAATGAGAGATGACTGCAGAGATTAAATACTTTTCACTGCGGTATGGATAGTTGTATTTCTGGCAGGTCTCCACTAAAATTTTGGTGATTTCCGGGTAATGAATATGGCAAATGTGCGGGCACAAATGATGAATGACATGAAAATTAAAGCCGCCGAAAAATGTTACGATTAAGGGATTCGATTTTCCAAAATCTGAAGCCGTCAATACTTGATGGTAAGACCAGCTGTGCGGTAAGACATGGTCTTCATTCGGTTCCGGAAACTGAGCATCCTCACCTACATGGGTACTCAACAAGACGAATGTGATGACCAAGCTACCAACAACCGTGAGTAGAAAAAATGCAGAGAGCGCAAAGAGCCAACTTACATGTAGGATAAGAACCGGAATGAGAATAAATTGACTCAAATAGAAGATTTTAAAGAAGATCATTTTCACCAATTCCTTTTTGGGATAATTGCTATTGTCAAAGACACCGATGCGCTTTGAAAAAGCATCTTTAAAATCGCGGTACATCACCCATCGGAAAATATAAAACATATAGACCAAGGGCATGTAGAGATGTTGAAATCGATGGTACGCGTGATGTTCATCATTTGGGAATATTTTCACCACACTGGTTTGCTGAATATCGGAGTCGTAATCCATGATATTTGGATAGACATGGTGTGCGCCCAAATGCCGATTGACCCAATTGTACGCATTCGTTCCGAGAAGATCAAATACCAAAAGCAAGGCCCGATTCGCCCTAGGATTCTTGAAGATCGCGTTGTGGGCTGCATCATGTCCAATGTTCAATCCCAAGAAAACAGACCACGCCCCAATAAATGCATAAAGGGTATAGATCAAAAGATGGTTTCCTTCCACCATAAAGATCGCAAGATATGCCCCGATGTAAATGACAGTCATTGCCACCAACTTTAAAATCATCGCCGAATTGGCATAATGAGAACGCTGGTTTGATTTAAAATAATGGTCGATTTTTTCCCTTAATTCATTTAAGAAATTTGAATCTTCAGCTGCGAAAAATATTTTTTCCATCTTAGCTAGTTAAGTTGATTTTCGGGTGCTCTCTTGAAAAACCAAACCGTCAAGTCAGTATAAGGATGTTTGATTTCAGCGTATTCGGTATAACCACTCGACTGGTACAACTTGCGCACACGAGGAACAGTTGTTTCGATAAATATGCACAAATTGGACGCGTCACTTGAATCAAACATCTTATGTTTTATTTCAAATGCAGTTTTCGATGTTCGAAGATCCTTATCGGTAGCGACGAGTAGTCCTAGCCAACCATTTGAAGGTCGAACAGAGGCAATCATTTTTTGGTAGTGCATGGCCTTTAATCCGTTTCGAATTCCAGTAATAAAGAAAAGAACATATAAACGAAGAAAGAGCAATCGAGGGGTTGTAACCTTTTGATTCACTTGAAAAAATAACAAAGCCCCATTACGATCTGTTGTAATAAATGCCCCTTTTTTTGCTTGAGATTCATAAAACAATAAACGGATGATCCATTTTCGTTGGCTTAGATTGGCTGTATCCTTTACCATCCAATACACACCAGGCGAATTGACGAAAGCATCTTCTAAGATTTCAATCGCTCTTCGTTCATCTTCCCGAGTTTGTATTAAATTCATTTCAATGGTTTATGCGAACAATAATACATTAAATTGAATACACTGCATTACGGAATTGCACCAGTACAAAAAAGACACTTGCGAATTTCGCAACTATTTACACAACACTTGGGCTGTTTTGAAATTTTACAAACTAAAAAAGGAGCACTCGTTTGCGCTCCTTTTTTACTACCTAACCTAACTAACTAAAACTACTGCTATGAAAAACGGGAACCACCCCGTTGTTTTGTGAATCAAAGATAGGGTGAGAACTACCGATCCGTGCAAAATTCGGCGACTTAGCAATACACTTTCAGTAGTGCTGCGTAGAGCAGCTAAGTAGTTCTACGTAGTAGGAACAGTTTTAGCATAAAAAAAGCGATAAAATCTCTTTTACCGCTTGATCATTCCTATTGAATGTAATTCGAATAATCCTATTTAAAGGTCCATGGAGGACTTGATTATTTTTTCACATATTGCGTTAATATCACTATTCCTTGGCCATTGATTTTTCCCTCTATTTGCTCTGGGTTATCTTTCACCAAGCGAATGTTACGCACTGACGTCCCTCTTTTCGCCGTAAATCCAGCGCCCTTTACTTCTAGATCTTTAATCAAAACGATGGTATCGCCATTCACCAATACGGTTCCATTGCTATCCACGTGTTGCGCTTCTGCTTCAACCTCACGATGATCCCCCGATGCTTGCGCCCAAGCTAGGGTCTCTTCATCCAAATACATCATGTCGATTAAATCCTGCGACCATCCTTCGGACTTGACACGGTGCAACATGCGCCAGGAAAGGACTTGAACTGCTACAACTTCACTCCACATGCTTTCTGTTAAACAGCGCCAATGGTTAGAATCCATAGAGTTCGTTGTCAGCTGTTCAACACATGTCGAGCACGCGTGTACATGCTGATCTGGATTGGTACTGTTTCCTGGTTCAACAAGAAATGCCGTCAATCCATCCGTGTTTCCGCACAGTTCACACTTGCCGTGGCTGCGCGTACGCAATTGTTCGTCTACCATGTTTATTTTTTCAATTGATTGTCCAAGGCCATGTGAAGTCCAAGTCCACGAAGCTCTTGCCCTTGAGCGATGATCGTTCCGTCACCATCCACCAAGAATGCGGAAGGGATGGAATACACTTTATACAAGGTGGCTACTACATTGTCTTTGTCCCAGCCGTGGTATTTCCAGGTCAACTTATCTTGTGAAATCGCGGCTTTCCATGCCTCTTCATTCCGGTCTAGAGAAATGCTAAACACCTCAAATCCTTTGGCATTTTTAAACTTTGCCGATTTGTATTTCGCGTAAGCTTCAACCACATTTGGATTTTCTTTGCGGCAAGGTCCGCACCACGAAGCCCAGAAATCTATCAAGACCATTTTGCCTTTTAATTTTGACAATTGAACCGTTTTTCCCGCTGGAGTAACTAAGGCAATGTCTGGTGCTTTTTCTGAAGGGAGTGCTTTGTTTTCCTCTGTAGGAGAAAAAAGCGAAAGAGAAAGTCCGCCAATGACGATAAAGATGAGTAAATATTTCATTATCCTATTCTTCTGATGTCAGCCCCAATGTTATTCAATCGCAACTCAATATCTTGGTAACCTCGGTCGATTTGTTCAATGTTATGAATCACACTTTTCCCTTCTGCAGACAAGGCCGCAATGAGCAAAGAAACTCCTGCGCGAATATCTGGCGAAGTCATTTGAATTCCTCTCAAGTCGTATTGACGATCTAAGCCAATAACTGTTGCACGGTGTGGATCACACAAAATGATTTGCGCACCCATGTCAATCAACTTATCTACAAAGAATAGGCGAGACTCGAACATTTTCTGATGAATCAACACAGAACCTTTCGCTTGGGTAGCCACCACCAAAATGATCGATAGCAAATCTGGGGTAAATCCAGGCCATGGGGCATCTGCAATGGTTAGAATTGAGCCGTCGATGAATGTATCTATTTCGTAATGTTCTTGTGCAGGAATAAAAATATCATCCCCTCGACGTTCCAATTTTATCCCCAATCGTCGGAATACATTCGGAATAACCCCAAGGTTATCATAGCTGACATCTTTAATTGTAATCTCAGATTTTGTCATTGCCGCCAAACCGATGAAACTTCCGATTTCAATCATATCTGGAAGGATTCTATGGAAACATCCATTGAGTTCCTTGACACCTTCGATGGTCAAAAGGTTGGACCCTATTCCAGAGATTTTGGCACCCATGGCGTTCAGCATCTTACACAATTGCTGCAAATAAGGTTCACAAGCGGCATTGTAAAATGTTGTAGTTCCCTCCGCCATCACGGCAGCCATGAGAATATTTGCCGTACCTGTTACCGATGCCTCATCAAGATGAATGTAAGTTCCTTTCAGTTTTTTAGCTTCGACTGAGTAGAAATGTTCACCCGCGTCGTAGTTGAATTTTGCACCCAACACCGCGAATCCTTCAAAGTGGGTATCCAAGCGACGGCGACCAATTTTATCTCCGCCTGGTTTTGGAATAAATCCTTTACCAAAGCGTGCGAGAAGAGGACCGACAATCATGATTGATCCGCGCAGCGATCCTGCACGTTTTTTGAAATCTTCCGATTCCAGGTATTTCATGTCAATGTCTTTCGCTTGAAAAATAAATGTCCCCTTTTCCACCTTTTCCACGCGCACACCCATGGTCTGCAAGAGGTTGATGAGTTTGTTGACATCGACAATATCAGGAACATTTGAAATAGTGACTTTCTCAGCGGTAAGAAGCGGTGCGCAAAGCACTTGTAGCGCCTCATTTTTTGCGCCTTGTGGGATAATCTCTCCTTTCAAGGGCTTTCCACCGTAGATCTCAAAAGATGCCATGGACTCTTATTTTTTGATGAATTTCTTCTTGTTATTGTTATTGTTGTTGTTCTTCTTGAAATTCCCTTTTGGACGTGGTTTTTGATTTAAGCCCATTGCACGAAGAATTGTATTGGTATTCGTCAATTCATCTGGATTTTCAAGAATCAATCTTCCTTTCGAAAGTTCTTTCAATTGCTGCGCGATGACATGATTTTCCACCGCATCATTGTTGTATGCGAGGAACTGTTTTTTCATGAAATTCGCCATGGTATTTTTCAAGTATTCCGTTTCCTTTTCGTCTGTAATTTCTTCCGATTTTTCAAGGATGCGTTGTGTGTACTTGCCATAATGTCCGTAGCGTATAGATCCTTTCGGGTAATCCATGATCGCTGGTTTTTCATTCAACACCTCTTGTTTTGGAATCTCATAAGGTGAATCTACATCGAGGGTAAAATCGGACATAACAAAGAGGTGTGTCCATAGTTTGTGGCGAAAATCATCGACATCGCGCAAATGCGGATTGAGCTGACCCATGACTTCAATGATGGCTTGAGCGGCTCTATTGCGTTCTGTGCGATCCGCAATTTCCATGGCATGTGCGATCATGTTTTGCACATTGCGCCCGTACTCTGGCAAGATCAGTTTTCCGCGTGTTGTATTGTATTCCATTGATTAATCTCCTTCTGTGAGCAGTGTGTCGCTCTCTTTTTTTAGTTTTCTAAGTGCTTTGCGAGTGCATTGTCATACACCTCCTTCGCTTCGGTGATAAACCCAAAATGTTCATCATCGACCATTAATTTTCCCTTGGTGACATGACCAAGTAAAGTGCAAGTTACACCAGAATCCATTATAAACTCAATAAATTGCTCTTCTTGATCTTCCGTAACAGTAACCACTGCACGACCTTGGCCTTCACCAAACAAAAATGCATCTTCACGAGAACCTGAATCGTCCCGCACTTCAGAATCGGTAACGATATCAAATCCAAGTTCACGAGGCATCGCCATTTCAGCCAGCGCGACAAACAATCCACCATCGGAAACATCGTGTGCCGCATTGATCAATTCATGTTGAATCAAGCCCTTTATAGTTTGGTGCATTTGGTATTCTTTTTCAAGATCGAAGTACGGCACCGGTGAAGCTTTCACTCCGTGATAGGTTGCCAAATATTCTGAAGAAGCAATGTCCGCGCTGTATTCACCGATTAAGAAAATCAAATCTCCTTTTTGTTTAAAATCCAAGGTCATGATTCGGTCTTTGTCTTCCAAAATACCAATCATACCAATAGTAGGCGTAGGAAATACGGGGACCTCAACGCCATTGGTGACTGTTTGATTGTAGAACGATACATTACCACCTGTGACAGGCGTATTGAACTTAAGACATGCCGCAGACATCCCTTTGATTGCACCAACAAATTGCCAGTAAGATTCAGGATTGTAAGGGTTTCCAAAATTTAAACAATTGGTAATTGCACTTGGTTCACCACCAGCACAAGTGATGTTTCGCGCCGCTTCAGCTACCGCAATCATTGTCCCCACTTCAGGGTCAGCATTTACATAGCGTGAGTTGCAATCAACAGTCATCGCCAGGGCCTTGTTTGTTCCTTTGATGTTGACAATGCCGGCATCCGAAGGTCGGTTTGTTGTCATGGTGCGTGTTCCCACCATTGAATCGTATTGCTGATAAATCCAGCGCTTCGATGCGATATTCGGCATTCCCAAAAGCGCATAAGCCACTGCCTTTAAGTCCGCCGGCTTCTCCACTTGATTGATGGAAAACTTCTTGTATTCAGCATAGTATGCTGGCTCTTTGTAATCTCTTTTGTATTGAGGAGCGCCGCCTCCGAGCACCAATGATTCTGCAGGCACATCTCCTACTTGCTCACCGTGCATAAAGTAGCGCACACGTCCACCTTCCGTAACTACCCCGATTTCCTCCGCATGTAAATCCCACTTGTCAAAGATTTGTTTCACTAAAGATTCTTGGCCCTTCGCCACCACAACCAACATGCGCTCCTGTGATTCAGAAAGTAGAATTTCATAAGGCAACATATTCTCTTGACGGGTAGGTACTCGGTCGAGATGAATGTCCATTCCTACACCACCTCCAGCAGACATTTCACAGGTAGAACAGGTAATTCCTGCAGCGCCCATGTCTTGCATGCCACGAATAGCATCGGTTTTTGCCAATTCCATCGTTGCTTCGAGCAATAGTTTTTCCATAAATGGATCACCCACTTGCACCGAAGGAAGGTCATTTGCTGAATCTTCCGTGATGTCTTTGGAGGCAAATGCCGCCCCTGCGATTCCATCTTTACCTGTAGATGAACCTACAATAAAAACTGGATTCCCAGGACCTGTAGCTTTCGCCGAGATGATTCGTTTCGTGTCAATAATTCCAGCAGAAAATGCATTGACCAGAGGATTTGTAGTGTAGGATTCATCAAAAAACACCTCACCACCAACGATGGGAATACCAAAAGCATTTCCGTAATCGCCGATACCTTTTGTCACACCTTTCACCAACCATTTCGTTCGCGCATTTTCAATATTTCCAAAACGCAGTGAATTTAACTGAGCAATTGGGCGCGCACCCATGGTGAAAATGTCTCGATTAATCCCTCCTACACCTGTTGCTGCACCTTGATAGGGCTCCAATGCACTTGGATGGTTGTGGGATTCAATTTTAAAAACGCAACCCAAACCGTCACCGATATCTACAAGCCCTGCGTTTTCTTCACCCGCTTTAACAAGCATGTGAGGCCCATCCTTTGGCAATGTTTTTAACCAAAGAATTGAATTCTTGTAGGAACAGTGCTCAGACCACATCACCGAATAAACGGCTGTTTCTGTGAAATTTGGTGTTCGGCCTAGGATCTCACAAATCATTTCAAATTCATCCGGACGTAAACCAAGATCTACCGCCTGTTCTATCGTTGCTGCCTGTTGAAGGGTACTTTCCATAAAATCTTTTGTTGCACAAATATAAAAAAAAAATTGGGGCGAATCCCTTCTGTTCATTCGCTTCAAATCTGCGATTCTTTTTTTGATGCGCACATTTTTTTTGTTTTTAAAAATAATTTCTATCTTGCCATCGCTTATAACTACAACACCCAAACTACTGCTATGCTTAAATTGTTTGATTTAAGGTTATTATCGTTACTGACGGTACTCGCATTTTCCACTTGTCGGGCTCAAATATTTTCCTCAAACAGCGCCTTGATACAGGTGAATTCGGGCGCATTAGTTTACAGCAATGGTGGGATTGATTTAAACGGATCATCACAGTTCACGAACAATGGAACCATTTACGCCACCAAAAACTCAACCCTTCCGCTGAACGGAAACTTCTCCATCAATGGTTCGTCAACATGTGCTGGTAATGGTACCTATTACATCGAACAAGATTGGAAAAACAATTCGGTATTTACTGGCGGGTCAAGCACAGTGCACCTTTACGGAAACACAGAACAATTCATTACAAGTGACAATTCAACCGAAACAATTTTTAACCACCTCATTTTAACAGGTTCAGGCAGTGGGACGGATAAACGTAAAACACTATTAAATACGAATGCCTCCTGTGGAAATCAAGGAAATTTAACGCTGAATAACCGTGAATTAGCGACCGAAGGGAACACCTTCAGCGTTTTGAACCCCTCTCTTTCCGCAATTGCCTTCGACAACACCTTTTTGGCTGAAGGTTTTGTGAGTAGCATTCTTTCAGGTTCGCTCGTGCGGAATACAAATTCGACGCAAAACTATATTTTTCCTGTTGGATCGAGCAATGGAACGGAGCGTTTTAGGGCTGTAACCATTCAGCCAGAAGCAAATTCTCCTCAATCCTATGCTGTCCGTTTCAATAACTACAGTGCAGACATCGATTCGTATTTTTTGATTCAGCATGAAACCTTAATTGACAATGGAAATTCACTTTTCTATCATTCCATCGAACGTATTTCAGGAAGTGCCAATGCCAACGTTGGCGTTCAATATCTTCCTTCTTCAGATGGCGATTGGAAGGGACTTGCGCATTGGTTTTTGCCCATACAACAATGGAACGCTCTGGGCGATTTGCCACAAACAATCAACGGAAACTACAGCGAGATTTTGCGGAGTGGCTGGAATTTTCCTGACGCATCGAATGCCTATGCACTCATAAATCCCGCTGACATCATCATCATACCAACCGCATTTACACCGGATGGAGATGGAGTCAATGAACTTTGGGAAATTCCAAACTTGGACAAACAGTATCCAAACAATGTTGTGCGCATCTACAACCGTTGGGGAAGTTTATTGTACGAACATGATTCCTCTACTGACGGTTCATATGCTACAGCTCCTTGGGACGGGACCGTGAAAGGCGATTTAATGCCCGTTGGCTCGTATTATTACATTATCGATTTTAACAATTTAGACAATAAGTCTGTCAAAGGAATAGTAACCATTGTCAATGACTAAAAACAACAGCGCGAAAACTATGAAAAGGAATTCATTTTACCACCTCGTATTTACTGCAACATGTTTTGTTGTAACACATGCCACGTTTGCACAAAACAATGTTGGAATCGGCACGAACACGCCAGACCCGAGTGCGATCGTTGACATGTCAGCATCGGATAAAGGAATGCTAGTACCTCGAATGACGAGTGCCCAACGCACCGCGATTGTAAATCCAGCTGAGGCATTGATGGTGTACGATACAGATGTCGAATGCTACTTTTACTTTAAACTTTCTACGGGTTGGCTAAACCTATGTGGGGCAATGACGGGCGCACAAGGACCTCAAGGAATTCAAGGTCCTATTGGTTTGACAGGTGCTACAGGTCCACAAGGTCCCACTGGTTTGACAGGTGCTACTGGGGCGCAAGGTCCTATCGGATTGACGGGGGCTACGGGCGCCACTGGCCCGCAAGGTCCTATCGGTTTAACAGGTGCAACTGGGCCACAAGGTCCTATCGGTTTGACAGGTGCAACAGGAGCTACGGGTCCACAAGGCCCTATCGGTTTGACGGGTGCAACGGGTGCTACAGGTCCGCAGGGTCCTACTGGTTTGACAGGTGCTACTGGACCACAAGGTCCGGCGGGAGCTGACGGTGCTATTGGTCCGCAAGGCCCTATCGGTTTGACGGGTGCAACGGGTGCTACTGGACCACAAGGTCCGATCGGTTTGACAGGTGCTGCTGGACCACAAGGTCCGGCGGGAGCTGACGGTGCTATTGGTCCGCAAGGCCCTGTCGGTTTGACGGGTGCAACGGGTGCTACTGGACCACAAGGTCCGATCGGTTTGACAGGGGCTGCTGGGGCAGTCGGTGCTACTGGCGCTACTGGGCCACAGGGTCCTATCGGTTTAACAGGGGCTACTG
>CANGIC010000008.1 GCA_947453795.1 Flavobacteriales bacterium | reverse complement strand
TCGGCTGTTGCGCAGGGCTTGAACGGCACAATCGTAATGCGCCAATGTTGGCGTAACGACATCGATACAATCCACCTGTTCAATCAATTCCTGGATGGAGTTGAAACGTGGAATACCGTAATCATCCATGACCTTTTGGGCATTTTCATCGGACTGATCCACGAAACCCACCAAGTCAAACACATCACTGAGTTCCTTTAGGAGACGGATATGTATCTTCCCAAGATGACCGGCACCAAGCACACCTATTTTGAGCATTACAAAGCTTTTTTACAAAGTTAGTTATATGCGTTAAGCGAAGGAAATGTTGGGGTGGTTGTTTATTAACAACGCTATATAGATTTATGACAATAGACCGCTGCGCTGAAGGACAAAGGACAAAGGACTGGGAGATATCAAAACAAGAGGTTAACGACTAGTGACTAATTATTTTGATCATTCTTGGTAATTCGTGGCTTCGAGACTGCTGTCGCACCTCACATGTCCTCTGCGGCGGAGCCACCAAATCTTCAAATTCGTAACTCGTAATTCATAACTCGTAACTCATTAGGAATCACTCCAACCGAATCCGAAACAACCTAATTTTATCGGATCGGCGTTCTAATTTACCTTCGTAATAGAACACCAAAAAAGGCCTGAAATATCCTTTATTTTTAATGGCTCGTAATTGATCAACAGAAAAAGAAATTGGAGCACCTGTTCCACGATTCGAACGCTCAAAGAAAATGTAATGTTTCTCATTTTCAAGGGTTAAAAAGGAAGCACAATCGTAACATGGGGTATCCCGGTAATATCTTAGCGTAATTGAATCTCCTGGTTGAATGCTATCCAATTTTAAAACAATTTCATTCGCTGAATACGCATTAAAATCCTGAATCAAGTGCTGATTGTAATAGACATGCCACACATCAATGGTGTCGGCTTTGGAAGCTGAAGAAATGAGGAGGAACATGAAAAATAATCCTATGTTCATTGACCATTTCAGTTTCATATCATTTACTTTTTTCATTTCACACTTTTATTTTTGATTGTGCCATTCTGATCAATTCGTCATCACCTCAATAAATTTGTGTGCTGACAAAACATAATCGTATTCTTTTTGGGCAAAGGAACGCGCATTGGCTGAAATCTGCCGAAGCATTTCTACCTCATTTACACAACAATCAATGATCCTCACCCACTCCTCATAATTGTCTGAAATGAAAATATTTTCGCCATGCACAGCAGGAATGCCCATCGCACCATTTGTCGTGGTTAAGATCACTTTTCCTTTGGCCATGCCTTCTGCAATTTTAATGCGTATGCCGCTACCCGAAAATGAAGGTACAATCATAATGGGCTTATGGCGCATAAAAACACTTCCTTCGACATATCCTTTTGTAACGGTAACATTTGGAAATTGTCCCTTACTTATCCAATCGGGCATATATGAACCGGCAAGAAATAAATGAAGCTGAGGATGATTCGTTGAAACTTTGGGCCATACCTTTTCCAAAAACCAACGCATGGCTTCTTGGTGTGGTAGCCAATCCATAGATCCCAAATGAAAGAGTACAATTTGACGTTCATCTAACACCTCATAGGTCTTGAATTCTTCGTGATTCATGTCAATTCCGAAGGGGAGGTACATCATAGGGGTCGTACATCCGTCCTTCTTGAAAATCTTATTGTCCTCTTCACTGATAGATGCAATGAGCTCAACTTGGTGCAAGGCATTTGTTTCATAGCGTTTCAACCTACGCGTCAACAAGGATAAATACCACTTTTTACATGGGTTCCTTTCATTTCGGGACAGATTCTCCCAAATCTTGTATTCCACATTATGTGCCCTCAACACAATTTTTGCTTCAGACTTTTCCCGCAATAAACCAATATAAGGCGCAGTATATAGCGTTTCCAACAAAATAATATCAAACTTATTTTCCGCTAAAATCTTTGCAAGTGCTGCGCTAAAATCTTTTGAATGAAATCGCTCCATGTTGTAAGAGCGCGTTGAAAATAAATTGAAAAGTGCAGGTAGCACCTTCACGCGAATATCTACGTCAACAAGCGTATAGCTTGACTTTTCACGAAAATCTATTGGAACCTGTGCGATGTCGCAGTGCTGTTTGTAGGTATTCATGGCCAAAACATGCACATTATGCCCATTCGCAACGAGACCCTGATAAAGGTTGTAGGATGCAATTGAACCACCGTCAATGGGCGGATAACAGGGCTTATGACAAATTTGCAGAATGTTCACTGTCCAGCTGTTTAATGATGCGTTCGGCGATGGCATTTTGATAATACCAAATCCCATTCGTTTGGCCTGAAAAACTTAGCTCTCCTCCCAATTCTCCTCGGGGTATAAAACCTGTAGCCAATCCTGTCGCGTAAAGATTTGGAACAACCTTTCCTTCGCGTTCAAGTACTTCACACTTTTCATTTACCCAATGTTTTGTCGTTTCACCAGCAAGTTTCATTCTTAACCCTGAACAATCATAAATGGGGAAAATGTTAAATGCATAACCGAAAGCCAAAACGATCAACGTGGACGATTGAATTTCTTCTTCAAGTTCAGCAAGATCATCCTTTATAATATGAAGTTTCACGCGTGTTTCTGGCGTACTCCCTGACAATCCGCCCATCTGCATATACAGTTCTCGTCCATCCATGCGTAAACCCGCGAGGCGGTAAACTTTCTTTGTAATGGGACAAATGTCTTCTTCTGAAAAATCTGTATATCCTTGAGCAAGTGCCTCTTTTTTCGATTCAAAATAAATTTTAGGTATGGAAGTACTCCAAATTTTAATTTCTTGGTCACCAAAATCTATGGCTTCTTGTCTATTCAGCAGCGAATGTGCTACCGAGAAGGCGCTGTGACTTCCTCCAAGAATGAGCACTTTTGAATTGTTTTTCAGTTGTTTCAAGATCTTGCTTGGAATCCCATTTTTCAGAAAGTCATCCGAATGGACACATTTGTTGGCCCATTTGCCTAAATCCACTTTTTCCGCAAAGAGCAATCGATCCTGGGTGATGTCTTGAGGAATTCCTCCAGTAGCGATGACCACTTTCTTGGCTTGAATAACCTCTTCCCGACCTTCGAAAAACAAAGAGAATAAGCCATCGTCTGTTCGAACAACCTTATTGACTTTGGTATTCATCATAAAATCACAGGCCTTGCGCTTCGTCAGTGCTTCCCGTATAAGTCCACCCAATTTCGTGAAGTAATGATCTAGTTTTTCTAGTGGTATGGACTTTCCGTTGAATTGATGGATATATTCCATTTCGCGCTTTAACTCTGCCATATTGATGTATTCGTCCATTGCTCCTTCAAGGCATTCCAAAAAGACATCAGCATAGGTGTCGCTATTGACCTTAAACTGGGTAATGTTTCCTTTGATGAGTTGGTCTGACTTCTCAATAAGTAGCAATTTTTTATCAAATAATTCCGCACATGACTTATCCTTCATGGCTTTGAGCAGTAATCCTGTTCCAGCAGGACCACCACCTACGACAGCGATATCATATGTCGTTGTATTCAACGCTCTTTGAATCCAATGCGAAATTTGTTGAGATGCGTCACCGCGACCATAAGAAAAAGACTTCGTGTTTTTTTGATTCAAGTTTTCAGCAAAAAAAGCGTGTATTTGTTTTTTATCCAGCGAGACAATCATTGGATAATTTTCATCAAGTGCTTCCACGCGTTCAGTTGTTTGTCTAAAAACGATGGTAGGTAAACCCAATTGAACAGCTTCTTCAGTTACACCGCCTGAATCTGTAATGACCATTTTTGAGGTGTCATACAAATCCACAAACTCTTGATACGGCAAATGACTATAAATACGAATGTTTTTCGCCTTTGAAATTTCTGAATGAATTTTATCGGCACAATTCGGGTGGGTGATCCATACAAAATTTAAATCCGGGTGCTTAACAGCCAATTCACTTACAAGCGTTGTTAATATCAGATAATTGAATGCAATATTCTCTCTTCGGTGAAGGGTAATTAACACCGTGTCGCTACTTACTTTCGCGAGATTCTTTTTTTTCGTCAGGTATAAAGCATCCACAACGGTATTGCCCGTGACCATTATTTTCGATGAAGGAATTCCCTCACGAAGTAGGTTCTTTTTTGATGTTTCTGTTGGCGCAAAATGAAAATGAGCTACACGAGAAGCTATTGTCCTGTTGTACTCTTCAGGAAAGGGATTTTTGTCATCGAAAGAACGCAAGCCAGCTTCAACATGCAACAGTTTAATCTGATTTAGAAATGCCAAGTTTGCACAGGCCAATGACGTATTGGTATCGCCCTGAACCAGAATATATTCGAGTGAATCCAGTTGATCTACAATATCTTGTAAACCAGAAAGCGTATGTGCAAGCAAGCGCGTTAAACTGCCTTTTTGATTGGTCGGTGTTAAATAATAATCGGGAATGATTTCCCAATGCTTCAGCTGTTCCTCCAGCAATTCCTCATGTTGTGTCGTGGAAACAAGAACCAGCTGATCCTTTATTGGTGATTTTTTCAAATCCAAGATTAACGGAGCCAACTTAATGAGCTCTGGTCGCGTTCCGAAGACAACAAGGATTTTTTTAGTCATTAACCTCTTCTCAATGCTAGAATAAAATCAGACAATTGTTTTCCAATGTGTTCACTTCCCTCTTCATTCAAATGCACGCCATCGTAAAAGCAAGAAGCGTCCAACGAAAGTTCCATGTGTCTTAACCCATTCTCGTTGGCAATTTCTCTAATGATCACATTGTATTGGTCAACCAAGGTATTCATTCCGATGTTGTACGGGAGCATAACATCATTCATCAGTTTAGGAATAGCGACAAGGACAATGTTTGCATTACCGATAAGAAGCCGCATTTTAACCACCAACAGTTCGTAGCTTAGTTTAAACAATTTTAAAGAAGTGTTTGATTTTAAGTCATTTGTTCCAATCATTACAGTGGCAATGTCAGGTTTTGCGCTTTTCAAATGGTTATAGTTGCGATCGATGCTGCGCACCAGATCAATCGTTGTGTATCCTGCCACGGCATGATTCAACACGTTCCATTTTTTCTTTGTCTCATCGGATAAAAATCCCCCGCAATATTCGGGGTATCCCAAATAAGAACGAGAACCAATAGTGATGCTATCACCAACGCAAAGTAGTGTTTCCCAATTCATATATTTTAAACTTCAGAAGTGAAATATTCACATAATCAAACCAATACAAATCATCTCTAGTTAAAAAACCAAGAGATTCATTTTTATTGATTGCGCTAAATTTAATATAAATCGGATGAATAGTTTTCCTGTAGTGGTTTAAAGTTCATTATAACTCATTTCACCAATTCGGCCTCCACCCAAAAATTATCCGTATTCACATACAAGACCATGATTTTCTTTCCCTCCCCTAAACGCACATTGTCTTGAACTATACGCACCAAGCGCTTACTTTGTCGTCCCATAAACCTGCACCAATACACCAATACGGTATAATCGTAGGTACGTAAATCGGGAAATGGGGCATTGTTTAATGGATTGATATGCAGCAAATGATTGTTCAAGGTATTCATGGTATCGAGTTCAACAGATTTCGCTGCAGGAAACTGATCGAATGCACCGTAGCGATTCCATTTCAAGTTGGGAAATCCACCCACTGAACAATTGACTGAATACGAAATCAAGCTACCTGAGGCGTCGAAATAGAGCGCTTGTAAGGGCTGCATTAAATTCTTTTGATCTCTTTTGTAGCGTATGGTGTCTAAAGCTGCGGCAACTGAAAAATAACTGCTGTCCATCTCATAACTTTCACTTCGTGGAATGCCATACACTTCGCCATGAACTAGAATTTCTTCAGGAGTCAATACCGTCGGCTTCTTTATGCCCATGACGCCGAGCAGTATGGAGTTACAACTCTGAAGAGAAGAAAGCAATAGTATTCCAAGAATAAGCTTAGACAAGCGCCACATTTCGCTCAATTCAACCGATTCTGCTTGTTCAAATCCACATCAGCATAATAGGCGGTGTCCTTATTGGTCAGCAGTTTTGTTAGCGTTGTAATTTGACCCGTATGGTACGAAAAATGCTCGATGACATGAACGACAATCGAGAAACCTGTCACATCAAATCCTTGGACATTGTAAACCGTGGTGATCTGTTTCGGATCTAATTCTTCCAAGGTCTGGCGCAAGTTGCTGCGCATATTCTCCAAGAGGAAGACCAACTCGGCTTTTTTAATTTTCGTTTGGGCCACAAATTCTTGTTCGCGATCACGGTTGTCGGGGCGTCCACCTAGACCAGATAAAATCCATTGACGCGCGTTTCCACACAGGTGAAGAATAAGATTACCAATGGCTGGGATTCCCTTGCTGGGTGACTTCCACAAGTCCTTTTCATCAATCATGGATATACAGCGGTAGATGCGCTCGTAGGATTCTTCAAAAACCCGTTTATCAAACTCATCCATTAATAATTTCCTCACTTCCATGGTTTAACGCAATAATTTCACAGCTAAAGATAAAAAAATGTTTTGAGTGACTTTGAAATGAACATAAAATATCTATCTTTGCGCCACGACACGGAGGTTGTAGCTCAGTTGGTTAGAGCGCTGGTTTGTGGTACCAGAGGTCGTGGGTTCGAGACCCATCTTCCTCCCAAAGAAAAGGAGATCGCGTGCGGTTTCCTTTTTTTATTGATAATACGGGCATTTTTGCCTCAACCGAAATACACATGAAGTACCAGGAAGCCATCGAAAAGCGCCGCACTTTTGGCATCATTGCCCACCCCGATGCCGGTAAAACGACATTAACGGAGAAATTGCTGCTTTTCGGAGGTGCGATTCAAACAGCGGGTGCGGTAAAAAACAATAAAATCAAGAAAACCGCGACGTCCGACTTCATGGAAATCGAAAAGCAACGGGGAATCTCCGTGGCAACATCGGTAATGGCTTTCGAATATGGTGGCAAGCAAGTCAACATCTTGGATACTCCAGGTCACAAAGATTTCGCAGAGGACACCTACCGAACACTCACAGCGGTAGATAGTGTCATCCTTGTGATCGACTGCGCCAATGGTGTAGAATCTCAAACAGAAAAACTCATGGAGGTGTGTCGGATGCGCAACACGCCTGTAATCATCTTCGTCAACAAAATGGACCGAGAAGGGAAGGATCCCTTTACATTACTTGATGAATTAGAGGATAAATTGGACATTAAAGTACGTCCGCTCACCTGGCCTATCGGTATGGGGGATCGCTTCAAAGGGGTCTACAACATCTACAATAAAAACCTCAATTTATTTTCGGCGAGCAAGACAAAAAAAGCGGATGATGTGGTTTCCATTTCTGAACTTTCTGACCCCTTGATTGATGATTTGGTGGGTGAACAATTTGCCGCAGAACTGCGCGAAGAGCTCGACATCATCGATGGGGTGTACGATGCCTTTGACCGTGAAAAATACCTATCAGGCGAAGTGGCTCCAGTGTTTTTTGGATCTGCAGTAAACAACTTTGGGGTGCAAGAGTTATTGGACACATTCATCACCATCTCCCCTTCACCTATTGGTAGAGAATCAGATTTGCGTTTTATCCATCCGAATGATGCGAAATTTTCTGGTTTTGTTTTTAAAATTCACGCCAACCTGGACCCAAAGCACCGCGATCGAATTGCTTTCTTACGCATCGTTTCTGGTCGCTTTGAGCGCAATAAATTTTACCATCACGTGCGTTTGGACAAGAACTTCAAGTTTCCCAATCCTACCTCTTTCATGGCGCAGGATAAAAGTGTCATCGATGAGGCATTCCCCGGCGATGTCATCGGATTGTACGACACGGGAAACTTTAAGATTGGAGATACACTCACGGAAGGTGAAAATATGTTCTACAAAGGAATTCCGTCGTTCTCACCAGAAATTTTCATGGAACTGGAAAACTTAGATCCATTGAAATCGAAGCAGCTCGACAAAGGCATTCACCAGCTGACTGACGAAGGTGTGGCTCAGATGTTCATCATGCAGCCAGGTAACAGAAAGATTGTTGGTACGGTCGGACAACTTCAGTTCGAGGTCATCAATTACCGTTTGATTCACGAATACGGTGCGAATTGCCGTTTTTCCCCAAAGAACTACTTCAAAGCGTGCTGGATTACCACAGAAAATGAGGAACAACTGGAATCCTTCAAGCGAGCCAAAGGCAATTATTTGGCCAAGGACAAAGACAACAACTTGGTATTCTTAGCGGAAACGCAGTTCCTATTGAACATGGCTGAACAAGATTATCCTGATTTGACTTTCCACAAGACATCGGAGTTTAAATTGGATTTGAAATAGGTTAATCTCAAATCAACCCTGAAAAATCAGGAAACTCTTCCAAGGATTTAATTTCACCCTTTTCTCGATCTAATTGGAGAATACGGTGTTGCTTTCCATTGGTAATAAGTAAAAAATCTGTTCCTAAGCTAAAATTATAGTGTGCAATTTGATGCACTACCTGTTCGCCTAAAACGATTTCAGGTGCTTTACATTCCATCAAAAAAACTGGATTTCCATTGCGATTAAAAACCACCACATCACAACGCCGAGAATGGCCATTGATGTTTAGGGACATTTCACTGGCAATTAAACCAATGGGAACGTTTAGGTGATCAATTAAGAAATGTATCAAATGCTGCCGCACCCATTCTTCAGGTGTTAACATCAGTTGCTTTTTACGAATGACACAAAAAACGCGTACTGAGTTTCCTGACCTCGTCAGTTTTAATTTTGCTTGCGGAAAGTCAAGTGGTTCAAACATGTTCGACCTTATTTTTAACGAATGAATCCAACCATGTGCCTGCGATGAGACCAACGAGTGAAGCTGCAATACCGACAAACAACCCTATAATTTCTTGATCCGCAATCAAACAAACCACCCAAGCAATCAAGCCAAAAATCATGGAGGCGATGCACCCTGTAGACTTCACCCAAGGAATAAATAAAGCAGCGGTGAACGGAACAAATACAGAAACGAGGGTAAAGCTAGATGCTATCCCTGCCAATTCAAAAATACTGTTGCCCATAAACGAGACAAACACACCAAAAAGCGCAATAACAACTACGCTTACGCGCATTACCATTAATAAATTTATTTCCTTAAAACGAGGCTTAATGATGTTTTCCGCAAGGATGGTTGCAGGAGCTAAAATTGAACCTGAAGCCGTGCTAAGTAATGCAGAAATGAGCGCACCAAAAAACATAATTTGAACCCACATGGGTGTTTTTTCCATGATGAAGGCGATAATAAAACTTCCTTCATGGTGCGCATATAATGTCGGGTAAAGTTCCATTCCGATGAGTGCGATAAACAGGGGCATCATTCCTATGGCTAAATACAACACTCCAGCGCTTATTGACGCCCCAATAGCAACTCGCTCACTTTTAGAAGAGATCACGCGCTGAAAAATATCCTGAGACGCCACAGAACCTAATCCTACAGACATCCAAGCCGCCAGCCACTGCCACCAAGTAATCTTATCCGCATTATAGAGTCGAAAGAAATCAGGATTCTTTTGATGAACTTCCCCGAGAAGATAAACTTTGTCCCGAAACACGAAGAACAAAGCGATGAATCCAAGAATGATCACTAACATTTGAATGGTATCCGTCAGTGAAACGGCCCACATCCCTCCCATCGATGTGTATACGATGACTAAAAGTGCTCCAATTAAAATTCCCATTTCCATGGAGCAACCAAAAAACAATTGAAAGATTAAACCCAAGGCGACAAATTGAGCTGCGATCCATGAAAAAAAGCTGGGAACGCTCAGTAAAGCACTAATAAATTCGGCTTTTTTCCCATATTTCATCAGAAAAACATCAGAAAAGGTTAATGCATTGGTGCGGTACATACGTTTGGCATAGACAGCACCAACAATGATCAAGCAAAGTCCTGCGCCAAGAGGTTCCTCAATGACTCCAATTAATCCATTCTCTAAAAACTCTTCCGAGGCACCAAGAATGGTTTCACTTCCAAACCATGTGGCCAAAAGCGCCGAAGACGACATAAAAAAGGAAAGATTTCGTCCAGCAACGGCAAAATCAGTCGCATTCTTCACTTTTCGGGATGCCAAATAACCGATGAACAGGGTAAAACAGAGATAAACTATAACAGCGGTAACGAGCATCTTACATTCCCAAGATCAACAAATCGATGTCTTTGTATTTGAGATGAAACACCTTTCCAAGGATTTCACTGGTTAAGGTGCCTTTGTAGATATACACTCCTCTTCTGAAACCTTGGTCGCGCTTGATTAAATCACGGCACCCACCATTATCCCCCATTTCCAATAAAATCGGAGCGAAGATATTCGAGAGTGCAAAAGATGCAGTGCGCGAAACGCGAGATGCGATATTCGGAACACAGTAATGAATCACACCGTGCGCTTCGAAGGTAGGTTCGTTGTGATTGGTGACACGCGATGTTTCGAAGCATCCACCTTGGTCGATACTTACATCTACCACAACAGAGCCTTGTTTCATTTCTTGGATCATTTCTTCGGTGACCACGCACGGAGTTCTACCCAGTGGTGCCCGCAACGCACCAATAACAACATCTGCGCGTTTGAGTGCTTTGGCTAGAACTTTAGGGGTGAGCACACAGGTGTACAAGCGTGTACCTATGTCATTTTGCATGCGTCGAAGTCGAGAGAGAGAGTTGTCAAAAACTTTTACTGAAGCGCCCAATCCAAGAGCCGCACGGGTAGCGTATTCCCCAACTGTACCAGCGCCTATTACGACCACTTCTGTTGGTGTAACACCGGCAATACCGCCGAGCATCATGCCTTTTCCTGACGAAAACGATGAGAGCAATTCACCTGCAACGAGAATCGATGTGGTTCCTGCGATTTCACCCATCGTGCGAACAACAGGTAAAAGTCCTTCTTCATCGCGGATATAATCCCAGGCAATGGCTGTAATTTTCTTCTGAATTAATTTCTGTAATAGTTCCTTCGGTTGAACCGACAACTGAAGCGCGGAGATCAATGTTTGACCACCCGGCATCATGTCAACTTCTTCTTCCGATGGGGGGGCAACTTTCAAGATAATGTCACACTGAAAAATATCTTTTGGACTGAAACAAATTTCCGCACCCACTTCACTGTAATCTCTGTCGCTGAAATTGGAACACTCACCGCATTTGCTTTCTACACGTACACGATGTCCATTGGCGATCAACAAAGCAACCCCTTCAGGGACAAGAGGGACACGTCGTTCTTGAAATGAAGTTTCTTTCGGAATGCCGATAAACAAACTTCCCTTCTTGCGAGAAATTTCCAACATTTCTTCTTGCGGCATCAGCACACCTTGCTGCATGAGCTTTTTCAGCAATTCTGGATCAGTCGTCATTGTTCAGTAGTTATTAAGCGTGTGTGGTCCTCTAAGCTACGAATATTCACCCAAACGGTGTTCTCCGGAAGCAAATTATCCACTTTTTCTGGCCATTCTACGAAGCAGTATCCCCCGCTGTAGAGCATTTCCTCGATACCGATATCAAATGCTTCGGTTTCATTCTTCAAGCGATAGACGTCAAAATGAAAAATCCTTCCATACAAAGGGGAATCATATACATTCACCAATGAATAAGTGGGAGACCCTTCAATTTCAGTAATGCCCATGGCTGCAAGGAGTGCACAAATGAATGTGGTCTTGCCCGCCCCCATTTCTCCTTGAAAGGCAAAGACCTTTCTATTGTCGAAGTGACTCAGAAAGGAAAGTGCAACAGCAGGCAAATCAAGAATTGTGTGTACCTTAAACTCCATTTGAACGCAAAAAAACACACTTTTTCCGTGAGTTCAACACCTGTGAAAAATAAGTGTTAACAATGATTTTTTAACTCAGCAAGAATCACCGTTTTCCAAGCACAATAAAAGGAATTAAAATCTCTTCCAAGGAAATGCCGCCGTGTTGAAAGGTATCGCCATAATAATTTACAAAATGGTTGTAATTGTTGGGGTACACGAAGAAATCATTTTCCCGAACGAAAACATATTCCGCCGACATTTTCATTTTAGGCAAGAAGGCATCTTGAGGGTTGGAAATGCGAAAAACTTCCTTCGCATTGTACGACATGTTTCTGCCCGCCTTGTAGCGAAGATTTGAATTGAGGTTTCGCTCACCGACAATCTTAACAGGATTGGTCACCTTCACCGTTCCATGGTCGGTCGTGATGATCAATCGTGCGCCGATATCGGCTATTTTCTTTACAATATCGTGCAAAGGTGAATGTTCGAACCAAGAAACCGTAAGCGATCGGTATGCGGCTTCATCATCTGCCAATTCTTTGA
Source organism: Flavobacteriales bacterium (assembly GCA_947453795.1). Taxonomy (GTDB): domain Bacteria; phylum Bacteroidota; class Bacteroidia; order Flavobacteriales_D; family Crocinitomicaceae; genus M0103. The sequence goes on along the minus strand of CANGIC010000008.1, from coordinate 21,584 downwards.
TCATTTCCATCTCTGTTCGGGCGTGAGAGAGCATGTCCACGAAATTGTAAACGATAAAATTGGCGTCATTTTCTTTCAGCTGACTAAAATTATCCGCCAAACGTTTTCCCGCATCCAGGTTTGTGATTTTATTGTAGGACCACTTCACATTCTTGCCAAGGCGTTTCAAGTTGGCATCCAAGAATTCCTTTTCGTGCATGTTCTTTCCTCCCTCGTCTTCCTCGCTTTTCCAAAGTGTAGGAAAGCGCTTTTCTATTTCTGAAGGCATGAGTCCAGCAAAAAAGGCATTTCGCGCATAATGGGTTGCTGTAGGCAAGATGGAATACACGATTTTTTCGCTTTCGGTAGTAAAGTATTTCGAAAAAATCGGTTCAAGCACTTTCCATTGGTCAAAGCGCAGGTTGTCAATGACTAAAACAAATGTTTTTTCTTTCCCAATGTAAGGTGCGATGCGATCCTTCATCAGTGTGTGAATCAACTGTGGTGCATCCTCATCTCCTCCAAGCCAATCGATGTAGTTGTCCTGAATGAATCGAGCAAAGAGCTGATTGGCCTCTTTTTTCTGCATTTCAAGAATCTCCTTCATTCCCTTGTCCTCAATTTTCTCGAGTTCAAGTTCCCAAAAAACCAACTTTGCGTATAAATCCGCCCATTCTTCGGCATCCATTCGGCCATTCAACTGCATGCCTAGCTGTCTGAATTCCTGCTGGTAGTTTGAATTGGTGCGCTGAGAGACCAATTTGCCTTGATCAAGATTTTTTTTAATGCTTAGTAAGATTTGATTGGGGTTGACGGGCTTAATCAGATAATCAGCGATCTTACTGCCGATCGCTTCTTCCATGATGTGCTCCTCCTCGCTTTTTGTAATCATCACTACCGGCACGAAAGGTTTTGCTTCCTTGATCCGTGCCAAGGCCTCCAAACCAGAGATTCCTGGCATGTTTTCATCAAGAAAAATAATGTCGTACTGGTTATCGTTGCTTTTTTCAACGGCATCGGCGCCATTGTTCACTGCATCAACATGGTACCCTTTTCCTTCTAGAAAAAGAATATGCGGCTTTAGCAACTCAATCTCATCATCTGCCCAAAGTATTTTCCCTTGCATTGCCTTATATTTTTTAGTTTTGATACAATCTTTAAAATTATCGATTTGAGACCGAATCTGAACAGATCCAACAAAAAGAAAATCTTTAACGACCCAGTATATGGTTTTATTTCCATTCCTGACGAGTTTATTTTCGACTTAATCGAACACCCCTACCTACAGCGTCTGCGACGAATCATGCAATTGGGCATGAGCCATTTGGTTTACCCAGGTGCTTTGCATACCCGTTTTCACCATGTTTTGGGCGCCATGCATTTGATGACCTTGGCAGTGGCAACCATAAGGCGTAAAGGACACGTTATAACGCCAGAAGAAGAACGAGGGGTTTTAATCGCCATCTTGCTGCACGACATCGGACATGGACCCTTCAGTCATGCTCTGGAATATGACATCGTCAACGGTGTAAGTCATGAAGAAATTTCAGGGTACTTTATCCAGCGTTTGGGACAAGAATTCGGGGAACCTTTAGAGCATGCCTTACTCATTTTCAACAACAAACATTCAAAACCGTTCTTGCATCAATTGGTCAGTAGCCAACTCGACATGGACCGTTTGGACTACCTCAACCGCGACAGTTTTTACACGGGAGTTAGCGAGGGCATTATTGGGAGCGATCGTTTGATTGAAATGATCAATGTGCATGAGGGCAATCTAGTACTCGAGGAAAAAGGAATTTATTCCATCGAAAAATTCATCGTGGCTCGAAGACTCATGTATTGGCAAGTATATCTGCACAAAACAGTAGTTGCTGCAGAACACATGTTGATTCACGCACTTAGACGGGCCAAGCAATTGTCTAAAAACGGAGAAACACTCTTTGCCAGTCCAGCCTTGCATTTTTTCTTGACGAATGATGTGACTCAAGAAGAATTCAAAAAGGACCCTGCTGTACTCGACCGCTTCGCGCAACTTGACGATTACGATATTTTGGGCGCATTGAAAGTATGGCAAGAACATCCCGACAAGGTACTTTCATTGTTATCGACACGTTTGGTGAATCGACAGCTGTTTAAGATTGAAATTTCACGCGACCCATTTGGTCCCGACCGCATTCAACTCGAAAAAGAAATCATCCGCAACCAATTTGATCTTGAGGGAGATGACGTCGATTTCTTTGTTTACACTGATATTCTCAGCAACAACGCCTACAATCAGAACAAGCAAAACATCAATATGTTGATGAAAAATGGCGAGGTCATCGATTTAACAAAAGCGTCGGACAACTTGAACATTTCGGCCTTGGCCAATCCTGTGGAGAAGTACTTTTTGTGCTACCCGGTGTAGTGGTTAGTGGTTAGTGGTTAGTGGTTAGTGGTTAGTGGTTAGTGGTTAGTGGTTAGTGGCTAGTGGTTAGTTTCACCAAATTCGTGGCTTCGAGTGCCTCACGTGTCCGCTGTGGTGGAGCCACCAAACTCGTAACTCGTAATTCGTAATTCGTAATTTGTAACTCATAACTAATCACCCCCTTACCTAAAACACTTCTGTATTTGTGATTTATTGTGACTATGCAGAGGCATGCCATTTAAGGATTAAGTTTACATTTACTGCGTTCAACAACAATGTAATCCTTAAAAGATCATGAGTTTTAAAACGCTATTCCTACTTTTTGCACTTGCTTTGTCATCGCAAATTTTGGCGCAAGAAAAAGGTGTAAACCGCAAAAAAGTATCACCAACTATTCAAAAGTATATTGCCGATACCTTTCCTAACGCAAAGCATATTCGCTATTTCATTGAACAAGAAGAAGGTCAAACATACATTGAGTGTGACTTTCATCTGAATAAGGAAGAATACTCCTTGAAATTTCTGAAAGAAAAGTTGGTGGAAACGGAAATGGAAATTGAGTTTGAAGAATTCCCTACTGATGTTTTAATGTCCATCATGAATTACCTGAGAATCGAAAATCCAGACTTCAAAATCTTGGAATGTCAAGAAGTGAATCCAGGGGATAATGCCATCTATGAAATAAATGTAAAAATTCCAGGGGACCATTACTACGAATATTTCTTCGATAAAAAAGGACAGTTCATTCGTCGTTTTGAAGAAGTCATTTCGCCAATACCTTCTCAATTTTAAGCCATGAAAAAACTGTTCATCCTCAGTGGATTCGTTGCTTTAACCGTATTCACCAATGCCCAAAACATTCATTTTTATGGACTACTTCCTGCCATCAATCAGACAGGTAGAATTGGCGATAAATTCAATTACAATTTCTTTGCCTCGACGACAATTGACGCCGTAAAACTGATTGAAAACGGGAAGACCTATCCTGCCACTGATTTTCAGTTATACATTCAACCCAGCTTGATTTATGTACATTCGCCCAATTTGAACTTTGCTGGAAGTTACACCTACCAGCGCAACAATCCGTTCAACCCCACCTTTTCCAATGAGCACCGATTGTGGCAGCAAGCCATTTTTTCTTTTGCAGCGGGCAGTGCGCGGGTGACCAATCGCTTCCGATTCGAAGAGCGATTCATTCAAAACCGAACAACTGGTGAGTACCCACTTTCCTACCGAGCACGCTACCAGATTGGTTTCAATAGACCCCTTCAAGGAAAGACCCTCGATCCAAAAGAGTTTTATGTAAATGCCTACAATGAGTTTTACCTCAGCTTGACTAAAAGTCAACGCAACGCGCTGTATAGTGAAAATTGGACCTATGCAGGACTAGGATATAACCTAGGGAAAAAAGGACGAATTGAACTTGGATATTTGTTTCAAACCTATGTGCGCAATGCAGCAAAAGATCTTCGGTTTTTGAACTTGGCTCAAGTGATGTGGGTTACTAACTTCAACTTTCCGAAGAAATAGGTGGTTTAGGTCAATACTTGTGACGGCATTGGATATTTGGATATTAAGATTTTAAGACTTGGGCTGAGGTGCGCTAGCAGACTCGAAGCCATAAAAGACTTGATCATTCTTCGAATCGAAATAACTCGTAATTAAAAGACAAAGGACCGCTGCGCTAAAGGACAAAAGACCCGCTGCGCTGAAGGACCTTTTGGATTTTAAGACTTGGGCTGAGGTGCGCTAGCAGACTCGAAGCCATAAAAGACTTGATCATTCTTCGAATCGAAATAACTCGTAACTCGTAACTCGTAATTCGTAACTCGTAATTAGTACCTAACACCTACTGCCGAGAAAGCTTCCCTGCCTTCCAGTCCTGAATAAGTTTTGCCCAAGAATATGGATTCAACAGGTTATTCACAGGCAACTGCCCATTGGTATACAATTTTGTATTGCGTTGATTCATGGCATAACCATAGGCCAAAGAAGCATCATTTTCCAGGCGCGCGGCGACAAACGCCAAACTTTCACCCGACAATTCCCGCTGCGCGCGACGAATAGCGTCATCATACGGTTCCATTTCAACGAAAGCGCGCGCAAAATCTTCACGAGAAGGCCACGGATAAACCGTAACAGCGGGAAGATTCAAGGTGTCGCGCTGCAACATATGTATGATGGAATAGCGATTGTCGGTCAACGAATCAGGAACGATGTACGTAGATGTTTTGTATCCGTAATAGGAAAAAAGTAGGGTATCACCCGGAAAGGAAACCATGGAGAAAAAGCCATAGTAGTCGGAAATAACACCTCGCCTTTCCGATCGATCAAACACAGTGGTATAGGGCATTGGCTCCAAATTCTCTTCAGAAATCACCACACCTGAAAGTTGAATCAACCGAGACGTATCTCGCTGTCCGAAAGAATTCAAAAATAAGAGAACACCAAAAAGAAAGGAGAGAACTACTCGGACCATGTCATGACTTTGTGCAAGAGTACTCAATTCGAGCGAGGAAGCCAAGATTTTTTCAAAAAATTAACACATCGCTGAGACGCTTTTTTTTGTGAACTTTTGTTCTGATGAAAGTCGCACGAAACACGAAAAAAAGTGTTACTTTTGCAAGAATTTATTCAGAAAATAGATTCCAGATGTCACTGACCAACATCAATCAAATAAAAGAAGGACTCACCTACGACGATGTACTGTTAGTCCCTGCGTATTCGGAAGTTTTGCCGAGAGATGTCAAATTGCGCAGCAAACTCACCCGCAACATTGAGGTAAACACGCCGATCGTTTCTGCAGCAATGGATACCGTTACTGAATCGGGATTAGCGATTGCCATGGCCCAACAAGGAGGTATTGGTGTAATTCACAAGAACATGACCATTGCCGAACAAGCTTTGGAAGTGCGCAAAGTGAAGCGCTCGGAGAGCGGAATGATACTCGATCCAGTTACTCTTTTGGAGGACGCGCTTGTAAAAGATGCACTCCAGCTGATGAAAGAAAATGGCATTGGTGGAATTCCTGTTGTGGATGGGAATAAAACACTTAAAGGCATTGTCACCAATCGCGACTTGCGCTTCGAAAAGGATTTGAATCGTCCGATTATTCAAGTCATGACGTCACATGCGATCATTACGACACACGACGGAACCGATTTATCTAAGGCAGAAGAAATTCTCCAAGAAAAAAAGATTGAAAAACTTCCTGTCATCGACGCGGAAAATAAACTCATTGGGTTAATTACCTATCGGGACATTATAAAAGTGAAGACACACCCTGACTCCTGCAAAGATTCCTACGGAAGATTGCGTGTCGCAGCAGCGGTCGGAGTTACTCACGACACCATGGAGCGCGTAACGGCATTGGTCGAAGCAGGTGTTGATGCTATAGTCATCGATACCGCTCACGGACATTCCCGTGGGGTTGTAGAAAAATTAAAAGAAGTAAAACATTCATTCCCCAATTTGGAGGTCATTGTTGGGAACATCGCAACAGCCGAAGCAGCGCTTTACCTCGTAGAAGCAGGTGCTGATGCAGTGAAGGTAGGAATTGGTCCTGGCTCCATTTGTACAACACGGGTTATCGCCGGTGTGGGGGTTCCACAGTTGACTGCTGTGAACGATGTGGCTCAAGCATTAGAAGGCACGGGGGTTCCAGTTATTGCAGATGGCGGAATACGCTATACTGGAGATATTGTAAAAGCAATTGCCGCTGGCGCCGATACAGTTATGGTAGGCTCCATGTTTGCGGGTGTGGAAGAATCTCCGGGTGAAACCATCATTTACGAGGGAAGAAAATTCAAAGCTTACCGTGGAATGGGATCGTTGGAGGCCATGCAAAAAGGGTCAAAGGATCGCTATTTCCAAGATGCTGAGGACGATATCAAGAAATTGGTACCTGAGGGCATCTCAGGACGTGTGCCATTCAAAGGGAAATTGCTTGAAGTCATGTACCAGATCATTGGCGGTCTGCGCGCAGGCATGGGCTATTGCGGAGCACCCGACATAGACCACTTGAAAGGCGCCAAATTTGTACGCATTACCTCGGCCGGTGTGCGCGAATCTCACCCACACGATGTGACGATTTCCCGTGAAGCACCAAACTATAGTATTAAATAAAGGTTAAAAAAAACAAATGAATTGCACGGACGATTAATTTCGACACTGCTGAATAAAATTAAACCAGACTATGAAAAAACACCTTTTGATCATCGCCGCTCTATTTTTGAGCATTTCGACTTTCGCGCAGGAAGATCCAATCCTGATGAAAATTGACGGACACCCGGTGACGAAGTCAGAATTCCTGCAGATTTATTTGAAAAACAACCCAAATCCAAAATTTGACAAAGCATCCATAGATGAATACATGGAGCTATTTAAAAAATTCAAATTGAAGGTAGCCGAAGCAGAAGAGTTGGGGTACGACACCATTCCAAAATTGAAGAAAGAATTGGATGGCTACAGAAAACAACTTTCACTACCCTATTTGATTGATTCTGCAAAGAACGAAGCACTTGTACGGGAAGCATACGACAGAACGCGCACTGAAATCCGTGCTTCGCATATTCTCATTACCTGCGCAAGCAATGCGTCTCCAGCGGACACCTTGGCGGCCTATAACCGCATCATGGGATTGAAAAAACGCATTGAGAAAGGCGAAAGTTTTGCGTCTGTTGCGCGAGGAAAAAATGGTTCAGAAGATCCATCTGCAGTGAATAACGGTGGGGACCTTGGATATTTTACAGCGTTTCAAATGGTCTATCCGTTCGAAGACATGGCCTTTAACACACCGGTAGGAAGTATTTCGGAACCTTTCCGTACTCGCTATGGTTACCACATTGTAAATGTTACCGATAAACGACCAGCACGAGGAACCTTGAAAACCGCACACATCATGGTTGCTGTTGGGAAATCTGCCGCTGAAGAAGATGTGGTGAATGCCGAAAAGAAAATCAATGAAATTTATGCAAAACTTCAAAAAGGAGAAAAATTTGAAGACCTCGTAAAAAGCTACTCAGACGATCCAAGTTCAGCGGAGAAAAATGGAGAACTTCCTCCATTCGGAACGGGAACAACAACGCGAATGGTCACCGCTTTTGAAGATGCTGCCTTTGCCTTGAAAAACAACGGAGATTACTCGATGCCCATTCGCACGGATTATGGATTCCACATCATCAAACGTTTGGACTGGACTGATGTGAAGTCGTTTGACGCGATGAAGAAAGAATTGCAATCTAAAGTGAATAAAGATGAGCGATCTAAGCGCACACAAGATTCATTTGTACTGAAGTTGAAAGCGTCGTATGGCTATTCTAATAAAAGCGCAAAAGGCCTCAAATGGTTTGTTGCCAACCTCGATACCACGTATTACATCGGGAAATGGAATGCAAGCGGTTTAAAATCAAATAAAACCCTATTTACCATCGATGGTCAATCGTTTACGCAACAACAGTTTGCTAAATATCTTGAATCAAACTACCGCGGTATGCGCAAAGATGCCAATGAAGTCGTTGTTGCTATGCAGTATAAAGCGTGGGAAAAGGAAGCAATTATTGGGTATGAAGAATCAAAATTAGCAGACAAATACCCGGCCTATAAAGCACTCATCACGGAATACCACGATGGTATCTTGTTGTATGAAATCATGACAGACAAAGTATGGAACAAAGCGATGAAAGATACCGTTGGACTTCGCTCCTACTTCGACAACAACCGCTCAAAATACATGTGGAGTGATCGCGTTGATGCCGTTGTTTATGAATGTGCTGACCTTAAAATTGCAGACCAAGTGTATAAAATGATTTTGAACGATACCATCAATTCGAAACATGTACTTGACGTCATCAACAAAGACAGCGAATTGAACCTTCGCGTTCGTACAAATAAATTTGATGTTGCGCAAACAAACTTCTTGAAAGGACAGAGCTTGGTGCTGGGCGCAAATAAAGTTTATGCCTTGGACGGTAAATACTACGTGATCAAAGTCAACAAAAATTTACCGGCAGGCAACAAAGAGTTTTCTGAAGCCAAAGGATCAGTGACTTCCGATTACCAAACCTTCCTCGAGCAGCAATGGATTCTGGAGTTGATGAAAAAGCACAAAATTGAAATCAATCAACAGGTACTTTACGCTGTTGGTCAATAATTTTAAATATCAAGGGAAACGGGCTGGCGTGATCGTCGGCCTGTTTTTTTTATCGTTGCTTCCCTCCTGCGGCACCGACGAAAAAATTGTGGCCCAAGTGGACGACCATGAATTGACTGAATCGGAAGCCCGCATCCTTATGGAACATCTTGGTTACGATTACGCGAGCAAAGCCGACCGAACACAATTTCTGAACAATTGGTGTGAACTGGAAGCCATGCGTATTGAATTGGAGAAAAAGGCGCCTGAATTGTTCGAAATCGCACGGTTAAAAGCTGACATGTATATGGGGGAATTGTCCCGCTATTATTTCATCGATCAATTGGTCCGTAAACAAACTGATACAAGCATCAGTTCCTCAGAAATCAACACCTACTATAAAAATCACCTCGATGAATTCAAATTGCAGGATTACTTGGTTAAAGCGTTGTTTATTAAAATTCCCAAAGGCTCAAAACCTGAAGCAGCGTTGAAAGAACACTTCTTGTTAAAAAATGATAAAGACCTCGATAAAGTAAATTCTTATATCAAACTTTACGCGGAGGATTTTTATTTCGATGATGAGGAGTGGATTTACTTCACCGAATTGACAAAGAACATCCCCTTGGGTAAATTAAATCGTGATAACTTGGTACTCAATCGCACAAAGACCTATTTTTCCGATGAACAATATACCTATTTCATCAATATTATCGATTACACACTCAAGGACACCCCTCCCCCCTTGGATTTTGTTCAAGCGCAAATTAAAGAACTCATTCTGACCAAAAGAATGAACGAACTTCGGGAGAAAAAGGAAAATCAACTTATACAACAGGTAAAAAAAAATCATGAGATCAACATTCATCCTTAGTAGTATAGCATTTTTTTGTTTTACGTTCAATGCCTCGGCGCAACCAGAAGTTGTGGACAAAATTGCGGCACAGGTCGGAGACAACATTATTCTCCTTTCAGATCTTCAATCGCAAAAAATTCAGATGCTTCAGGGGGGCGTTGAAATCACGAAAGAAACCGATTGCCAAATTCTAGAAGAATTGATGTACCAGGAATTGCTCATCAATCAAGCAAAATTAGACAGTATCGAGATCTCTGACCAGCAGGTAGATGCCGAAATGGAGAACCGATTGCGCATCATTGAGGAGAAATTCGGTAGCCGCGAAAAGATGGAAGAATTTTACGGAAAAACGGCTTCTCAGATCAAGGAAGAATTCCGCGACATCATCAAAGACCGTTTGTTGGCAGATGAGATGGAACGACAAATTACCTCAGCCATATCCGTTACTCCAAAAGAAGTTCAAGACTTTTACGCCACGATTCCGGCGGATTCCATCCCACTCATTAACTCCCAGCTAAGCTTCCAACAAATCGTTGTTTTCCCGCAAATCACGAAGGAAGATAAGCAAATGGCTTATGAGAAATTGGCCGATATCCGGAAAGCCGTTTTAGCAGGAAAGAGTTTTGACACCCAAGCGCGTATCCATTCCATGGATCCGGGAAGCGCACCCCAAGGTGGAAAAATTGAAGCATCCCGAGGCATGATGGTCCCACAATTTGAATCTGCTGTCTTCTCCCTCGAACCGGGTGAAATTTCAGATATCTTCGAATCTGAATACGGCTACCACATCGTCAAACTCAATTCCCGCAAAGGTGACGATTACATTTGCCAACACATCTTAATTATCGCAGAGTTTAGTGGCCGAGAATTGGAATTGGCTTCGTTGAAAATGGACTCCTGCTACCAGCTGCTGAAACGCAATGAAATCACCTGGGAACAGGCCGTGGTTCGATTCTCTAATGACGAACGAACACGACAAAACCAAGGTATCATTACCAACCCCATCACCGGAGAACAAACATGGGATATGGAAGATTTGAGTCAAGTCGATCAACAAATTTTCCTCATTACAGATGCCATGGAAAAAGGAGACCTCTCCCAACCCAACCTCTACTACGATATTTTTGACCGTAAACAAGGAATTCGTATGGTGCGCTTGATGGATCGAACACAGCCACACCGCGCGAATCTTACAGACGATTATGCCTTAATTAAGCGTGCCACTGAAAATGACAAGAAACAAAAAACCGTGAACAACTGGGTAAAACAAAAGATTGGAAATGCATACATCCGTATTGATGAATCCTTTGTAAATTGCGTCTTCAGAAATAAATGGTCCAACAATTAGTTTCTAATTTAGTAGTAGAATAATTCAAACAACATGTCAGACAAAGCGGCAATAGATCAACTGGTAGCGCATTACGCAGAATTGAAGAATGAAATCCATAAAGTTATCGTTGGACAAGACGATGTCGTTGATCAGGTACTCATTTCTATCTTTTCACGAGGACATTGCTTGCTTGTGGGCGTTCCCGGTCTAGCCAAAACATTGCTGGTCAATACCATAGCACAAACCTTGGGCTTAAGTTTCAACCGCATTCAGTTTACGCCAGACCTTATGCCATCGGACATCATTGGTTCCGAAATTTTGGATGAATCGCGCAACTTTAAATTCATTAAAGGGCCCTTGTTTTCCAACATTATCCTGGCCGATGAGATCAACAGAACGCCACCTAAAACACAATCCGCGCTGCTCGAAGCCATGCAAGAGCGCTCGGTGACGGCTGCAGGAACAAGTTATACCCTTCCTTCTCCCTTCTTTGTTTTAGCGACACAAAACCCGATTGAACAAGAGGGAACTTACCCTTTGCCCGAAGCGCAGCTCGATCGTTTCATGTTTAATATTTGGGTGGATTACCCCAGTTATACCGAAGAATTAGCCATTGTTAAGGCAACGACCTCCGACAACCGCATTCAATTGAACCATGTGTTGACGGGCGACCAGATCTTGGAATACCAAGAATTAATTCGTCGGATTCCCGTTGCGGACAATGTACTTGAATATGCAGTAAAGCTTGTTGGTAGAACACGCTTCAGCTCCGATTTAGCCCCTCAGCTAACCAAAGATTTCATTTCTTGGGGTGCAGGTCCACGCGCTTCCCAAAACCTTATTGTAGGCGCCAAATGTCACGCTGCCTTGAATGGCCGTTATTCCCCAGACATTGACGATGTTAAAGCGGTAGCCAAACCTATCCTTCGTCACCGATTGGTGCGCAATTATCGGGCGGAAGCAGAAGGATATTCGATGGATAAAATCATCGAAAGCTTATTGTAAGCATGGGATTCGTTCTCATTAAACGGTTTGACAATTCCATCGATGCACACCTATTTCGCATTTCACTTGAAAATGAGGGAATTGAATGCTTCTTGGTGGATGAAGAAATCGTAACGATCAATCCACTTTATGCGAATGCCGTAGGTGGAATAAAAGCCAAAGTTCGGGAGGCAGATGTCGAGCGGACATTGATTTTTCTTAAATCCATTGAAAAAGAGCAGGTTCCAAAATGTCCCTCTTGCGGATCCACTGACATTTTTATCGATTATTCTCCGAAAAAAGCACTGCCTCATTGGATTGCTTCCCTGTTTAGCTTGTTGACAGTCACCTATCCGATTACTGGGAAAATAATGCATTCTTGTAAAGCATGCGGAGAGCGCTTCAGGCAATAGCCACTATTTTTTCTGTCGCTCGCATTTACTCGACTTTTTTCCTTACTTTTTGAGTAGATTTGTTAAAAATGAGACTATGAAAAAATATCTTTTCTCCACTGCTTTTGCAGCATTACTTGCACTAACTTCTTGTAATGTATTGAAAAACTACAGCACAGAAGGATTCACGAATGAAAACAATGTCGTGTATTACAACGGTGTAGCGATGGCGAAACTCGCTGGAATTGAATTTGCCTTAGACGACAACAAGTTTGTTAAAGAGATGACATTCGAATTGATTGATGGAACGAATAACAACAAAATCCACAACCTTATCGCTTATTTGCATAGTGTTCATAAGGATTACGAAATTGAAATCGAGATTCCATTCGACAAAATGGAAGGTTTCAAATAATCAATGTTGTTGGACATGTCCTTTTTTCCCGGCAGGGATATCAAATAAGAATTTATAGAGCCCAATAAAATGGGAATCCGAAAATCCTCTTTTCGCATAAAGTGATTTTGGAATATATATTCGATGCATTTTACCCAAGCCACCAACCGCAGTCTGTGGAGCTATACCGTCTTGGATGCATGGCGCATCTTCTTCCCCACGATTGAAATTGGCGCCATATTGCCAAAGCTCCCGCCATTCTTTTGCATTGACATACCCCGCTTCTCCATTTTCCGGAGCGATAATATAGAACCCTCCAAAATTTATTTTTCCCCGAAGCTCCTCAATCATACCCAAGGCATAGGCATATCCCATGCTGTGCGCAACAATGAATAGCGTGTCATTTTTTGATTTATTGGGCACTTCATTCAACATTTGCAGCAAATTTTGACCAGCGACCCTCCCATTTTCCATGCGCGTTTTAAACCCACTTTTGTTCGAGGGCTTGCGCAGTAAATCAATAGTGTAATCCGATTGAAATAAACTCAGCCATTTCGCCGTAGAACTCGAATGGTAGCAGGTATGATGGTATTCATTGACACACCTTTTGGGATAAATTGAATTCATTTGAATGAAAGACCTTATTGTTCGGTAATTCGATGTGCTAATTGAAAAATTACCATCGGCATAATAAGTCTCCGACGGATTAATTCTTTCGCGAAGCTTGGTGTCAAACTCTTTGTAATACCAATACCTAAACCGATCAAAAGTATAGATCAAATTGGTAGAACTCGGCAATTCAAACCCTTTATTTTCAAGATCCCAAACCTGATCCTGGAAGTTATTTGCCGTCGAGGAAGACCTGTAACCATTCACAAAAAGTAAAATCCGTTTGGCAGGGTCATGCACATGAAGCAAGGAGGTGATTTCATTTCCTTTGTAATTATACACCTCTTGCCGAATGGGTTTACCGGCTTGATCTTTAAAGCTAAACACCATGTATTGACTGGCGGACTTCTTTGAATATTTTTCACTTGTTACGGTCAAATAATCACTGTCATGATCAAAAGTACATTGAACGAGTTGCTCTTTTTGAACCGTCACATTAAAGTACAAAACTGGTTTGCGTTTGGACTTAATCCATTGGTTTTTCTTGTGCACCAACACTTCATTACACAGTGATTCTTCATCACTTCCTTGCATTTTTTTGTTTTGTCTCACTTCGCGAATGGCTTGAAATTCAGTCATTCCTTTTAATTCTTTCACTGGTCCTGATTTCACCACAAATTGCGCATAGTTTCGTTGAATCCTCATGAAACCATAATAGAGAATGCCAAAGCCCAATGCCAACCCGAATACCTTAACCATTGCCTTAAGAAAAAACTGTCGCTGAAATCTTGATTCAATGGCGCGATCCAATCTTTTTTTAAGTAAGGCAGCTAATCCGATTCCGAAAACAACGAGGATCATGTGCCAGAACGACACCTTTCGCTCCCAAAGCGTAAACCTCGTTTCGTACAAGAAGTCATCAATGTTTAGATGGTAGGATTGAACATTCCGCTTAAAAGGGTGCCGAATCGATGACATCAAATCATTGTCCCACAAACGAATATTTCCCTGCTCGTCTTCCTCCCAAAAAAAGTAAGCAACCTTTCCGTTTTCTGCTATCACCTGTTCATAATCGTCGAAGTAGGATGTGCTTCCCAGCATGACACGAATATGATCCCATTGCCACGCACAGAGCGCTGTTCCCGAATCGTCATCCATCAAATTGTCCGTGCTCATTCGCGCTGGACCTGCCCCCTCCCAAGACACCGACAAGTGGCCCATACCTAGACCTATGGATCGGGCGATGGAACGGTAGAGCTGAGTGGTGTCGCTCTGATAAACAACAAATCCGAGTGATTTTCCCAACACGGCGTATTCACTTATTTGCGCGTACCTAAAGCCGGGAATGAGAAAGATATAGATGGCATTTTGATTGTAATTAGGTATTTGCTGAAAATATTCATCGCGAACTTCCTGCATTTGATTGGTGTATTGCCGGTATTCCAACGAAGGCGAATTAAATGTCGCGATAGACCTGAAAATACTGGGGTCGAACAGCGCATCTTGTGTCATCTTAAAGCTTATGCGTGTAGGCGCATAAATGCGGTTGATGTAGGCCCTGAGCATTTGAGTATCCAGTTCGGACTGAACAAGAGGAACTAGAATGACTTCTACTTGGCGCTCAGCATAAACCCTGAGATCCAATTGGCCAATTCGCTGTTCCCCGTTGTAAATCACTTCAAGTGAATAGTTCTCCTCTCGTGCGGGAAGTGTAAGCTCAAATCTGCCACCTGACAATTCTTCAACATTTACCTTAACGCTGGGATCACCTATAATTTTAAAGTCAATCCATTTTGTTTTGAATTGCTTGTTGGCAACCGTGACCGTTATAGTAGACGACTGATTCGGTTGAACGGAAAGAACTGGAATCGTGGACAAGGCGCCACTCGCGGTGCTAAAGCGTTGGTAATGGCCTTTCCATTCGTCAATTTCAGCGGCATCAAAACAAGACAAATGCGCGTCGTTAACACTAAAAACTACATTTGCATTTCCAGAAATTTGGCCAAATCCCGCTCCTGATAAGAGCAAAAATGCTTGAAAAAGAAGTAAATAAATAAATTTCAGTCGGCGCATACACAAATATACGAGGAAGATATAACGCTACTTTCGGAGGATGATAAAAAGTTCTGAACCAGCGCGCGCAGGTAAGGAGTTGTAGCACTCTTCCATTTGAATTTTTGAAAAATAGGGAGCGAATAGTACCGCGTATTCTTCCTTTTTCCCACCGAAAGGTGGACCTGATTCAAATTCACGGTTAAAGAGTAATCCAGCAAGCACACCTTCATCCGACAGCAAGGATGCACATTTCTTCGCATAGTTATTCCGTAAGTTTGGATCCAAAGCACAAAACAGTGTTTGTTCCAAAATCAAATCAAACTCACCGTTCAAATCGAAAAAATCACCCACATGCAATTGGTTTTCTGGAAACCCTGGACATCTATTTTTCAATTCCACCAAGGGTTCGGCAGCGAAGTCAATGACATGGACCTGCGTAAACCCGTTCAGGAAAAGATATTCTGCTTCATACGCTTTTCCCGCCCCTGGAATCAAAATCCGACTATTTTTATTGGTCAATTGATCCATGTAGGCCTTTAACGGCGGCGAAACGGCACCCAAGTCCCATCCCGTTTCATTGGATTGGTAGCGTTGTTGCCAATAGTTTGCACTTAAAAATGAATGTTCAGTCATAAAAAAATCCCGAGTGAAGTGCTCGGGATCCAAATTAGTAAGAAGTGCTTAATCAAGCACTACTTTTTGTATTGTCTTTTGATTTCCATTGTTAAATGTAACGAAATAAGCGCCCTTCGCTAGACCCGTTAAATCCATCATTTGCTCACCAATCCCTGTCAATTCCGCTGAAAAGACAGTCAGACCATTGATTGACGTAATTTCCACCGTGCAATCTGAACCTACTGTAGCAAACAATTTCCCTGTTGTTGGATTTGGGTAAACCTGATCAACGAACTGATCAAAATTCTCGACACCCGCTGCAGCGCGCACATCAAATGCGATTGTCCCTGGCGAAACACCAGCATCAAAGCTCGTTAATAGCGTGTTTGATGCATCATAGATGCGCACAGTTCCATAGGAAAAGAAATCTGTTGAAGAAGCATACATGTTGCCACTCACCGGTTCTTGCGCCAACTCATAATATTCATTCGCAAATCCATTCAAAGGACCAACATTGTTCATTACGGTCACATCAAACTCATTCAATACCGTTTCCATGGATACTTGGTACACCAATTTATTGTCGCGTAAAGCAGAAGTTCCGCATCCCGTTGATGCACTTGACAAAGAAATGGTTGCTACTGCCGAGCCATCCAAAGGAATGCGCGAAATAGATGCACCGCTCCAATCTTTGTTGTTGACCGAATAGATATAATTTCCTGAACGCACTAAATTGTCTGGATTGGTACCATTGACCCCAAGATCCACCTCGTTTCCATACGTTAAGGTGTTTAAATCAAGTTTTCCAACGATGCCTTTTTCATTTCCCCACTCATACCCATTATTTACTGCGATGTAGGCAGAACTTCCGTCGATCACGATGTTTTGCGAAGCCCACTTCGGACCTTGAACCGTATCAATCGAAGCGAGCAATTGTAAGTTTGTGGCATCGTAGACATGCAGGTAGGAATCATACGTCGTTAGGTATTCGCCGCGTGTAGCGACCAATTTATTTTGCCAAATGGCCAAGTTGCGCACACCTCCACACGTGACTGAAGCGAGCTCCTGGTGCGTATTGATGTCCATTTTAAAGATTTTAGTGTCTGCAGCCACGTAATAGAAATCACCCGCAACGATTAAATCTGATGCAAAGCGCATGTTTTCAAGCGTGTCAACAACGACATAATTCTGATTTTGTGGGTTGTAAGTCCCAATTGTTACAGGAGTTACAATGGTGGACGCTGCGTAATCGTAATAGCCTTCATTTAGGATGATGACTTGATTTACATAATTTTGTGCGAAAGTAAAGCCACTCACACAAAGTCCAACGACAAGGATTGCCTTTTTCATTCGTTCTGTTTTTAAACGGTTAATAAACTAAAAACAAGAAGCATGAAAAAAGAAGGACAAGCCGAATGAAACTATTCGGGCTAGAGTCCGACTTTATTCTGAAGTCTTCTCTACATGTCTTGGGCAAGTATTCTGACTCTTACCAACTCCCTTTCGCCTTCCCATCTTGACAGACAGTGACTTTTTGAAAGAGATTATGCGGCAATTACAGCTGCAGATACAGTTCTGGATTTACACCAGATTCCTTATTAATCCACCAAGTGGAACCAAAGACAGGACGAATTTACGCAATAATTAGAGAACAGTTCGATTTTTCGTCTCTTTCTTCTTCTCGTTGCGGTCAAGCTTCCATGTATATTGCACCATGATGGTGCGTGGTGGTTCAATTTTCAATGGACGAAGGGAATAACTTCGGTTAAAAATATTGCTGCCAATGAGCGCGATTTTGTGCATCGACGTGAGGTTGTAGGAAATGCGTGCATCAAAGATCCAGTTGCCAAAACGGTGGGAATTGAAGTAATCCATGTATCTCAAATCTTGAAGACTTGGAATGTCTTTCGTGAAATCTTCAAAATCTTTAATGATGGCATCCATGTTAATGATTTTACTAAAGTACTTGGCACTGAAACCTACAGCTAACTTTTTGTTGTACGCCCATTCTGCATCAAACTTCACATTGTGCAAGAAGCGGTATTTTAAGATGCCTTTGGATGGGTCAAGTGATGTCGAATTGTAGCTGAACACACGATTGAGCGAGTCGGTGGCATACACATAGTCTGGTGTTAATGTCGTTGGCACAATGTAATTGTAACCCGCCATAAAAGTTAGTTCAGATTTTTTACCAATCTTCGCCATTCCAGAAAACGATGCGTCGATGCCAAGCACACGCGAATTCCCTGTATTTAAGAATTTAAATCCTGCGCTTGATGCAAGTGCTTGTGCTGAGGTCAACTCGTGCCATACCCCAAACATATATTCGATTGTATTTTGGTATTCTTGCCAGAAACCAGCGATGTCGATGTACCCAAACAATTTCCCAAATTTCAATCCTTGCTTGATCCCGATTTCTGCGTTCCAGCTGCTTTCTGGTTTTAAACCTGGATTTGGGAATACCCCAAAGTTTCCAACGCCGGTCTTGATAAATCGTTCTGTAATCGTCGGGAAACGGTATCCTTGACCATAAGAAGCGCGCAAATAAGTTTCTTGGTACAATTTAATGCTTGCACCGGCTCTGAAAATTGGCTTCAATGCCGTAATGGTATCGTTCAACTGAAAATATTCCAACCGTCCACCAGCGGAAAGATTTAAGGTCTTTTTGATCTTGCTTTCCAATTGTGTATAGGCCGAAATGTTGAGCATTTGGTTATTCGGACTACCCGAACCCACATAAATATTTGCGTACGAATCCGTAAATGTTCCTGTCACCCCACCAATGAAATCAAGGTTGTTCAACTGTGGATAGGACTTCTGAAACATGTAATCGCCATAAGCGGTTGTTGCACGGTTGGATTGGTTCGCACTCATGTTGTTCTCGACATGCAGCAAACGTCCACGCAAGCTGTGTTTCCCATTGGTTTGCGTGAAAATATTTACAAAAGGGTCAAGATTAAAAATGAATTGATCTTGCAAGAAAATGGCACCAGGATACGCTCGGTACAAGCCCGTTGAATCGTTCAACCACGCCAAAGGCATGTTGGTGTGCATCTTCATGAAGTTCCCGTTTACCCCATAACTTAAGCCATTGACCTTCTTTGATCGGTAACGCAAATTGAAGTTCAAACGCCCTCGAATAGAAACTAGGTCTTTTTCAGAAAAGTTGGTAATGGTATCGGGATAAGTCAAGGCAACCACTGAGTCCGTGATTGGCGGTCCGATGTATCCATGATCGTAATTGAAGTTTCCACCTACTACTAAATCTAGGTTACCAAACATTTGAGAATGCAAGAAATTCACCCCATGAATGCCTGGATATTGAGTGGCCCATTTCGCGCCATCCACGTTAGGCGTTGAATACATCCCAGAATACACATTGACTTTTGTCAAGGGTTTAATTCCAGGGTAAGCTGTACGGATGTGCACCGAACCAGAGAGTGCCGAACTACCTGACAATACGGATGCTGCACCTTTAATGACCTCAATTTGGTTGATATTCTCTACTGGAATGAATCCCCATTCAGGACGACCTGCATCTCCTGATAACATCGGCATATCATCCACAATAACCGCTACTTTTGAACCAACCCCAAAAGTAAAACCACTTCCCCCACGAATCTGAGGTTCACCATCTAGAATGTTCAATCCTGGTGTTTGGTCCAAAGCTGTTTCTATGCTTCGTGTATTTTTATTTTCAATGATTGCTGGTTTGATGATTTGCATGGAAACCGTTTGTTCCTCAATGGGCTTATCGAACTTTCCTACCTTCACCTCTACCCCTTCAATTTCTTGCACATAGTTCGTCAACACGATATCACGCAATACCGTCTTATTGGCAATAACTGTAACCGTTAAAGTATCTGTTATCATGCCCGTGAAACGACAAATCAATAAGGCGTCCCCTGATGGAACTTCGAGGGTATAATTCCCTTTGCCATCTGTGACTGCACCGATAGTGACATCCTTTTTGTAGATGACCGAAGCGCCCGTTAATGGCTCTCCTTTATCGTCACGCACTGTTCCAGAAATTTTACCATTTTGCGCAAGTGCTGTACCCGACAAAATGCAAACCACCAAAAAAAGAATGTATCGTTTCATAGTAAGGATATAAAATAAAGAATACGACCCTTTCGAGTCGTATTCCTAATTCATGTGAATAGTATTATTTGCGAATCAACTTCACAATTTGACGCGCTCCTGTTGAAGTTGTCAAATGAGCGAAGTACACACCTGAAGTTAAATTCATCAACTCCACTGTCGATGACTCAGGGGCAATGCTTGATTCAGTTATTACTTTTCCAGCCATGTCGAACAATTGGAACTGAACTGTTTCAGTCAACCCTTCAAAATTCACCGCTGTTGTAAATGGATTTGGTGAGGCAACAACACCTGTTAACGCTGTTTGCTCATCCAATCCAACACCTGAGATGGTAATGGTGATTGTCGTTTGATCCGTACAAAGTGTTAGCGCATTTCCTCCTGTTGCTGTTAATGTTACGGTGAATGTTCCGTTTGTAGCAAAGGTATGTACCGGAGAAGCATCGATGGATGATGAAGCATCTCCAAAATCCCATGAATAAGACGATCCGTTCGTTGTCGTATTTGTGAACGTTACCACATTTCCATTTACGGTATATGTTGCCGCTGCCACTGGTGTAGGAAGCACTGTTACAGTGATTGGTGTTGAAGATCCTGCTCCATCACATGCATTGGCGTTAGTAACTGTTACCGTGTACGTTCCACTTGATGTTACGGTGATGGATTGTGTTGTACCACCACCATTGCTCCACAAATAAGAATCAGCAGCAGATGAAGTCAATACGATGGAATCTCCACTACATACTTCCGTTGCGGAGGCGCTTACAGTTGGGATTGGCGCGTTGCTCACACTAACAGATGTAGCTGTTGATGTTGCAGAACATCCATTTCCATCTGTGTAGGTTACTGAATAAGATCCAGAAGTTGTTACTGTTATGGATGCGCCAGTACCTGCAGAGTTTGACCAAACATTACCCGTTGGTTGACTTGAGGTTAAAACAACCGAACCGCCCGTACAAAATGTTGTTGGACCGTTCGCCGTTACCGTTGGCGCTGCTGGTGTCGTATTGACCGTCACCACAGTTGGGGCAGATGTCGCTGTACAACCAAGTGCATCTGTGTAAGTCACTGAATATGTTCCTGAAGTAGAAACCGTAATTGCGGCGCTTGTTCCTGTGTTAGACCATGTATTACCTGTGGCCTGACTTGAGGTTAAAACGACAGAACCACCAGAACAAAAAGATGTTGGTCCACTCGCAGAAATCGTTGGTGTTGCTGGTGCAGCGCCTACTGTAATGATATTCGTTTGAGTAATTGTTTTGCTACCCCACTGGTTTGTTGCTGTCAATGTTACACTGTACGTTCCTGGAGTATTGTAAGTCACGGAAGGATTTGTTGCCGTGCTCGTTGATGGCGATCCACCAGGGAATGACCAAGAATAGGTTGTAGGATAATTTGTAGATGTGTTCGTGAAGTTCACCGTTCCACCTTGACATACCGAAGCTGTAGCTGGTGTGAATGATGGTTTTGGCACATAAATCAACTCCACATCATCGATCAATACTTCGTCATTCGCCGCACCTCCACCTGGTGTTTGGTTCGTAGTAAAAGTTACAAGAATATAAGTGTTGGCAGATGCTGCTCCGCTGTACACAAAAGGCACTGACTTGCGCACCCAAGCACCCGCTGTAGCGGGATAATTCAATGTTGCTTCTGCCACTACGTGAGGAACAGAGTTGGCATCAATTGGATCTCTTAAATCGTAGTTATCGTGCAAAATGGCATGCAT